>JAJRWE010000023.1 GCA_024276955.1 Gammaproteobacteria bacterium | reverse complement strand
GCTTCCTGATTAATTTTAAGGTGAAGCTGCTGAAGCAGGGTAGCAAAAGCTTTGTGCTGTGAAACCTTTATGCGCTTCATGTTCTTCATGGTGTCAGTAGTTACAAAATAGGCTTTAAAACCGTAACGCCATGATTTTATTACTATCTAATATGACAAAGTAGAATTAGGGGGCGGTTCATCGCGGGCATGGCCCGCTCCTACGATGATGGATATTTTCATGCGACAGATGACGGCAGAGAATGATTGACCTACATGGCTGAACAGAATACCCCCCCCACCTTCGACGCCAAGGCCTTCCTCAATACCCTGACCGGCAAGCCCGGCGTCTACCGCATGCTCGATGCCGAGGGCGCGGTGCTGTACGTGGGCAAGGCGCGCAATCTGAAAAAACGCGTGTCGAGTTATTTCCAGCGCACCGTGCAGAGCCCCAAGACCCGCGCCCTGGTGGCGCAGATTCACGGCGTGGAGGTGACGGTCACCCACACCGAGAACGAGGCCCTGTTGCTGGAGAACAACCTCATCAAGCAGCTCAAGCCGCGCTACAACATCCTCATGCGCGACGACAAGAGCTACCCGTTCCTGTTTCTCTCCGGTCATCATGATTACCCACGCCTCGGCTACCACCGCGGCGCAAAGCGTCTCAAGGGGCGCTATTTCGGTCCTTACCCCTCGGCGGGCGCGGTGCGTGAAAGCCTGCATATCTTGCAGAAGGTGTTTCGTGTGCGCCAGTGCGAGGACAGCTTCTACGGCAACCGCTCGCGGCCCTGTCTGCAATACCAGATCGAACGCTGTACCGCGCCCTGCGTGGGGCTGATCTCGCCCGGGGACTATGCCGAGGATGTGCGTCACGCGGTAATGTTCCTCGAAGGCCGCAATTCCCGTCTCATCGATGAACTGGTGGTACGCATGGAGGCGGCCGCCAAGGCCTTGCAATTCGAGCAGGCGGCGCGTTTCCGCGATCAGATCGCCAGCCTGCGGCGCATGCAGGAGACCCAGTCGGTGAGCGGTGAGGGTGGTGACCGCGACGTGATCGCCGTAGCCAGTGAGGGCGGCACGGCCTGTGTGCAGGTGTTCTTTATTCGCGGTGGGCGCAATCTGGGCAACAAGTCCTATTTTCCGCGCCAGACCGAGGGCGCCGAGGCGGCGGATATTCTGGCCGCCTTTGTGGCGCAGTTCTATTTGAGCGGCGAGGGGGCGGGCGGCCGTGAGATCCCGGCCGAGATCCTGCTCAACGCCGAACCGGAGGGCGCCGGGGTGCTGCAGTCTGTGCTCTCGGAGCAGAGCGGCCACAAGGTACAGCTGAGCTGGCGTCTGCGTGGCGAGCGTGCGCGCTGGCAGCAGATGGCGGAGGCCAATGCCCGCACCGCGTTGCGCAGCCGCCTGGCCGGCAAGGCCGGCGTGCTGAAACGGCTGGAGGCCCTGCAGGATGCGCTGGGGCTGGACAGCCTGCCGCAGCGGCTGGAGTGCTTCGATATCAGCCACACCCAGGGCGAGGCCACCGTGGCCTCCTGCGTGGTGCTGGACGGCAACGGCCCGCTGAAGGCCGACTATCGTCGCTTCAACATCGAGGGCATCACCCCCGGTGACGACTACGCCGCCATGCACCAGGCGCTGATGCGGCGCTACACACGGCTGAAAAAGGGCGAGGGCAAGCTGCCGGATGTCCTGATCATTGACGGCGGCAAGGGGCAGGTGGCGCAGGCCGCGGCGGTGCTGGAAGAGTTGCAGATCAGCGGTGTGGCCCTGCTCGGCGTGGCCAAGGGGCCATCGCGCAAGCCGGGGCAGGAGGTGCTGGTGTTCGCCGGTCGGGAGATGACCCTGCCGGCGGACTCACCGGCCCTGCACGTGATCCAACAGATACGCGACGAGGCGCATCGCTTCGCCATTACCGGCCATCGTCAGCGCCGCGCCAAGACACGCAATACCTCGGTGCTGGAGGGTATCGGCGGGCTGGGGCCGAAACGGCGCCAGCAGCTGTTGAAACAGTTCGGCGGTCTGCAGGAAGTGGCCCGTGCCGGGGTGAAGGATTTGGCCAGTGTGCCCGGTATCAGTAAAAGTCTGGCGCAAAAAGTATATGATGTGTTCCATTCGGACGAATGAATGCTTCGGCACACAATCCTCATGATCTATAACCTCCCCAACATCCTTACCCTGCTGCGCATCGCCCTGATCCCGGTGTTCGCCGTGCTGTTCTACCTGCCGGTGCCCTGGGCCCATGTGGCGGTGACGGCGGTGTTCGCCATCGCCGCCATCACCGACTGGCTGGACGGCTATCTGGCGCGACGCTGGCAGCAGACCTCGGCCTTTGGCGCCTTCCTCGATCCGGTGGCCGACAAGCTGATGGTGGTGGCGGCGCTGGTGATGCTGGTGGACGCCAATCCCACGCCCTTCGCGGACCTGCTGCTGGTCCTGCCGGCGGTGGTCATCATCGGCCGCGAGATCGTTATTTCCGCCCTGCGCGAATGGATGGCCGAGGTCGGTGACCGTACCTCGGTGGCGGTGTCCACGATTGGAAAAATAAAAACCAGTGCGCAGATGCTGGCCCTGTTGCTGTTGCTTTACCGTGAACCGCTGGGTGATTTTCCCACCGCCGAAATCGGCTTCGTGCTGTTGTACGTTGCTGCCGGACTGACCCTGTGGTCCATGGTTATCTACCTGCGCGCGGCCTGGCCCAGCCTTTCCAATGCGGGCTCGAAGTGAACTTATTTTGTGTGGTGAAAGGCTTGACAGTCCTCCCTCGGACTGTAAAATACAGCGCTCTTGAAGACGTGACGCGGGAATAGCTCAGCTGGTAGAGCACAACCTTGCCAAGGTTGGGGTCGCGAGTTCGAATCTCGTTTCCCGCTCCAAATCGTTTGCTTGAACCCTTGGGTTTATCCTTCTGGTTCACAAAAAAGCCTCGGTCGAAGTGGTCGGGGTTTTTTCAGTTAGACCCTTTGTATTTTTGACGATGTTTTATAGATAGCCGGCTGAGTGGCAGAGTGGCTATGCAGCGGACTGCAAATCCGTGTACCTCGGTTCGACTCCGGGCTCAGCCTCCACTTATCGTCCGCCGTTTCCGGCCCGTTGTTTCGATATCTTTCCCAGCACGGTAATGATCCTGTCGCGCTTCCCGCGCCGCTGATTTTCTGCAATAGTTACCGCTGTTAAAACCGCTCGTCGCCCGGGTGGTGAAACTGGTAGACACAAGGGACTTAAAATCCCTCGGCTTCACGGCCGTGCCGGTTCGATTCCGGCCCCGGGCACCATTTCCTGATTAACTTCAATCTCTCCGGGTTGGATTCCCTGCAGCCAAGTAGGTTGGGCAAAGGAGCGTAGCGACGTGCCCAACGGGTCACATGGACATGTTGGGCACGCTGCGCTTTGCCCAACCAACGGGGCTGCAATTAATTTCTGGGGGTTTAATTCCCCGCAGCTCGCCTCAAGCGCCTACTTTCGCCTTGAACTCTGCGCTGTGTACCTTGCGTTTCTTCTTCTCGCTCATTACCTGTTCCTCAGATTCTGGAGGACAGCTTAAACTACTGTCTGGAATCTGGGGTCCACTTTACGGAATCATTTTCCCGTTAGGCTGTTGCGATTGTTCGTGTGGCTTGCCGTGAGCCACAGGAACGTAGTGTGCTCAGTGAATCAGAAAAAATTCCACCTCGAAACCGGCGATGTTGATGATGTCGCTGGCCTTGAGATCCTGTGGTGCAGGGCTGAGGGGTTCACCGTTCAGCAGGGGAGTGCCTGTGTTGCGGCGATCCTGATTGTTGGGCACGGCACAGATGTTGTAGCCTTCCAGGCCGCGGCTGATGAGTGCCAGCTTCTTGCCTTGAAAACCCACGGTGCTGAAGGGTTTGCGCAGTTCCATGATGGTACGGGCAAGAGGGCCGTTGAGGGTACGAAGACCCGCCAGGGGTTGGCCCTGGATACTTTCTTCACGGGATTCCCAATCCGGCAGTACCATCTTGGTTTCATCCAGCTCCGCCATGACGAACATGGTGGACTCATACTTTGCCTGGCCTTCATGCAGGAAGGTGAACTGGTGATGGCCGGTCTGGATGATGTCACCATGTTTGAGTAGGGCGCTTTTGATGTGGCTGCCGTTGAGCAGGGTGCCGTTGGTGCTGCCCAGATCCTCAATGTAGGTCTGTTTGCCCTGTGCGATGATCAGCGCGTGGCGACCGCTGATGGTGAGGTCATTGAGTTGTATTTCATTGCCGTGCTTGCGGCCAATGGTCAGGGATTCTTCCTCTACGGGGTACTCATTGATGACCTCACCATCGAGGGTCAGGATCAGTTTTCCATTCATTTCAGCCTTCTCTCAGTGAAGTTGTGCATCCTGGCCAGCAACCAAAAAAAGGGTCGTCAGCGAATGTAATAAAATTCCACCTCGAAACCGGCGATATTGATGACATCGTTTTCGTTCAGGGGTTGGGGCTCCGTGCTCATGGGGATGCCGTTGACGAGGGGGATGTCCATGGCACGCCGGCTGCGGGTGCTGGTGACGGCGGCGATGGTATAACCCTTGGTAGCTCGGGTGATCAGCGCCATGCGCTTGCCCTGAAAGCCGATGGCGTTGTAGGCCTTGCGCAGCTCCATGACGGACTTGGCGACGGGCCCGTTGAGGGTGCGCAGGCCACCCAATGGCTGGCCTTTGATGATGGCTTCACTGGCCCCGTCCCATTCGGGGATGATCATCTGGGTTTCGTCGAACTCGGCCTTGACGAACATGGTGGGTTCGTATTTGGCCTCGGTCTGGCACAGATAGGTGAACTGATGGTGGCCGATCTGGATGATGTCGCCGTGTTCCAGCGCCACCTTCTTGATGTGGTTGCCATTGACCAGGGTGCCGTTGGTACTGCCCAGGTCTTCGATGAAGACATAGTCGGGGATGCTGGTGATCATGGCATGGCGACCACTGATGGTGAGGTCGTTGAGCTGGATGTCGTTGCCGTGCTTGCGGCCGATGCTGATGCTCTTGGGACCGACGGTGTATTCACGTACCACGTCGCCTTCCAGGGTCAGAATGAGTTTTCGCTCGGTCTTGGGGGACTCCGTGCTCGCCATGGGGGCGGCCCCTTCGGTGGGATTTGACGGGGTACTGGGATTCTTCACCAGGCTAATATTGGGCGGTTGGCGTGGGGGCTGGGGCTGATTCATCTTGTTCCCTGTATTGCTCGAAGTTCGACTTGATTCGTGCCTTCCGGTAGGCCTCTTCACCCGTGATGAGTTTTTCGTCGAGTAGACGACGCAAGGCCGTGTCGATGCTCTGCATGCCCTGCAAGGCACCGCCCTGAATGACGTTTTCGAGCTGCTCGGTCTTGCCTTCACGAATGATGTTTGACGTTGCTGCATTATTGATCAGAGTCTCTACCGCTGCAAGTCGACCACGCTGGTCGGCGGTACGCACCAGTTGCTGCGAGACCACGCCGCACAGCGAGGTGGAGAGCATGGTGCGGATGTAGGGCTCTTCGCCGGGCGGGAAGACGTTGATGATACGGTCGATGGCTGCGGCGGCGCCGTTGGTGTGCAGGGTGGCGAGGATGAGGATACCCATTTCGGCGGCGGTAACGGCCAGGCTGATGGTCTCCAGATCACGCATTTCACCCACCAGGATCACGTCCGGGTCTTCGCGCAGGGCGGAGCGCAGGGCGTGGGCGAAGCTGTCGGTATGTTCGCCGATCTCGCGCTGGCTGATCAGGCAGCCCTTGTTCTCGTGCAGGTGTTCCACCGGGTCTTCGATGGTGATGATGTGGCCTTTGCGTTGGCTGTTGATGTAATCGATCATCGCCGCCAGGGTGGTGGACTTGCCGGAGCCGGTGGGGCCGGTGACCAGGATCAGCCCCTTGCGCTGACGGGCGAGGTTTTTCAGCGAGGTGGGCAGGCGCAGTTCATCCATCGGCACGACGTTGCCCGGTACGGCACGGAATACGGCGCCGATGCCGTTGAGGTGGCGGAAGGCATTAACGCGGAAACGGGATACGCCGGGGATCTCATAGGCAAAATCGGCGCCGCCACGGTTCTTGAATCGTTGCCGGGCGTGGTCGGGCATGATCTCGAAGAGCAGGTCCTGGGTCTCGTCGCTGCTCAGTTCGCGATATTTCACCGGGTGGATTTCGCCGAACAGGCGGATGCGTGGTGGGTTGCCGGACACCAGATGCAGGTCGGAGCCCTTTTGCTTTACCAGCAGTTCGAGGAAGGCGTTGACGCGGCTCATGAGACGGCCAGATCGACCTGGGGCAGCAGATCCGGGTCGGTGACGAAGCGCTGGAATTGTTGCTTTTCCGTGGCGTGGATGTAGGCGTCGTCGGGGTCGATCTCCTTGCGCTGGATGGCCTCCAGCAGGGCTTGGTCCATCAGTTGCATGCCCTTGTCGCGCCCGGTCTGCAGCACAGAGGGGATCTGGAACACCTTACCGTTGATGATCAGATTGGCGATGGCCGGGGTGTTGACGAAGATTTCGACGATGGCCTTGCGCGAACGGCCGTCGGCGCTTTTGACCAGCTTCTGGCTGACGACGCCGCGCAGGTGCTGGGCCAGGAACAGGCTGGCCTGGGTCTTCTGTGAGGTGGGCATGGCGTCGATGATGCGGTCGAGGGTCTTGGCGGCGGACGTGGTGTGCAGGGTGCCCAGTACCAGGTGCCCGGTCTCGGCGGCGGTCATGGCCATCATGATGGTCTCCGGGTCGCGCAGCTCGCCGACCAGGATCACGTCCGGGTCTTCGCGCAGGGCGGCGCGCAGGCCTTCGGCAAAGCTTTCGACGTGGGTGCCTACCTCACGCTGCACCACCAGCGATAGCTGGCTCTTGTGGATCTGTTCGATGGGGTCTTCGAGGGTGATGATGTTCAGCCGTCGACTTTTGTTGAGCAGGTCCAGCATGGCGGTGAGGGTGGTGGACTTGCCGGTGCCGGTGGCGCCGGTGACCAGGACCAGGCCCTGGTTGGCATCGAGAAATCTGGCCACCACCGGCGGTAGTTCCAGGTCTTCCAGGGTCAGGATGGCGGGCGGGATGATACGAAAGGCGGCGCCGATGCCACCGATCTTGCGAAACAGACTGACGCGGAAGCGGCCCACCTCATCGCCCTGGTAGGAAAAGTCCAGATCCTGCCCGGCGTTGAATTCCGCGCGCTGTTTGTCGGTGAGGATCTCGAAGATCAGGCTTTCCAGTTCTTCTGCGGTGAGGGCGCGGTATTTGATCGGTGCCAGATCGCCCAGCAGACGCAGCAGTGGCGGGGTGCCGACGGCAAAGTGGATGTCGGTGCAGCCCTGTTCACGGCCCAGTTTGAGGAAGGCGTCGATGCGGGCCATCAGGCCTGTCCTATCTCGGTGGAGGCGGCCTCGAGTGCCGCGCGCAGTTCATCGAAGGTCTGGAAGCGCTGTTCGGGATCGACCGCCATGGCCTTGACGATGATGGCCTCCAGCGATTCCGGGATCTCCGGGTTGATTTCGCGCGGTGGGGTGGCCTTGCCTTCCACATGCTGGAACAGGATGGCCATGGACTCCTCGCCGGTGTACGGCGCCTTGCCGCTGAACAGCTCGTACATGATGATGCCCAGGGTGTAGATGTCGGTGCGCGAATCGATGGTGCGGCCGCGCACCTGTTCCGGGGCCATGTAGGTGGGGGTGCCCACCAGGATGCCGCTCTTGGTCAGGCGTGAGTCGGACTTGCTGGCCGCGGCAGCGAGGCCGAAGTCGACGATCTTGACGATGTCCTCGTCATTGATGAGGATGTTGGCCGGCTTGAGGTCGCGATGCACCACGCTGACTTCCTGTGCCCGGGCCATGCCCTTGCAGATTTCGCCGAGGATGTGCAGGCCGCGCCGGCGATCCATCAGGCCGTCCTTGCGCAACTCGTCCGCCAGTGAGTGGCTGGGAAAATACTCCATGGAGATGGCGTAGGTCTGGCCGAAGGTGACCAGATCGTAGATGCGGATGACGTTTTCGTGGGTGATTTTGCGTGCATAGCGCAGCTCGTGCAGGAAGCGCTGGATCATATTTTCATCTGAGGCCACGTGCGGGTTGAGGAACTTGAGCACGAACTGGTCGTTGACCATCAGATCGTCCACCAGGATGGCGGTGCCGAAGGCGCCTTCACCGATCTTGCGCACCACGTGATAGCGGTCGGTGAGGATGCTGTTGGGCACCAGCTTGGCGGGATTAATAATGCCGTCACTGCTGTCGATGACGTTGGGGCTGCTCTCGAGGGCGTGGGTCTTTTGCGAGTCCGACATCGAGGTCATTTGCGTCGGCTCGTCTTCCGGTGCAACCACCTGCCCCGAGGTGTCCATAATGCGGGTGGTGCGGTCGCCGTAGCGAGTAACGAGGGTTTTCAAGGTCTCGCTGGCAACGCTGCCCACTTCGTCCTGACTCACATTCATGAGTTCGGTGGCGGCCACCTGCACCTTGCCGGCATTGGATTCATCGGTGAGGGTCTGCAGGGCGCGCAGGGCCTCCTTGCGGACCGTGTTGTCGGCATGCTCGAGCTGTTTCAGCAGCGGATTGATGGCCCGTTTGTCCCCCAGATTGTGCAGCGCGCGAATCACCACCTGACCGGCCTCGGGGTTTTCTTCCAGCATGGTGATAAGGTGCGGCACGGCACGTTCGTCGCCGATACCGGCGAGGGCGTCCACAGCGCGTT
>JAJRWE010000022.1 GCA_024276955.1 Gammaproteobacteria bacterium | reverse complement strand
TGACCGCCTTGTCTTTGTCCGTATCCGGTTGTTCGACCTCAAGACCTTCCACACCTTCCTCGACAATCAATAGATCGCTTTCAGCCACTTCTTGGTCCAGTACAATATCAAACTCGCTGCTATCCGCCTCTTCGGCCGGGCTATCGAATTTGATGGTCTCATTATCCCCCAGCGCCAGCTCTTCGGCACTCAGATCCACCGTGAAGTCCGATGTCTCGCTATCCGCCTGTTCTGACTGTTTCGAAGGCTCCATTTCATCGCTGCTGAATGCCTGTGCAGAGTCATCGGCGTTTGCCGTCGATTCATCGAGATCCAGATCAGTCAATGCCTTGCGGGCTTCTTCAGATGCCACTTCAGCCTCTGCTTCCGGCGCGGCAACGGCCTCGTCCAGCGCCTTCATATCGAAGTCCAGCGCATTGTCATCGGTCGTGGCAGCACTTCCGCCCTCTGCTCCTGCCTCATCGGCACGCTGATCCAGGTTGAAATCCAGGCTGGACACATCGAAGTCCAGACTATTGTCAGACGTGGCCTGGGTCGCGGCTTGCGTGCTTTCTCTCTGCTCGAAATCATCAAGATCAGAATCACCCGCTTCTGCCTTGACCTTGGTATCCCCCAGATCCGGGGCATCAAGATCGAAATCGAAGTCCAGCAGGTCTTCATCGGCGCCGGACGCGCCGCCTCCCAGTTCCTCCTGCAGGGCTTGAACGGCATCGCCAAACAGGGGATTTCCCGGACACAGCTGGCTACCCATGGTCACTGCCTTGACCCACAGGGGATCGGTTTCATCACCCAGGGTATCGTGCAATTCCTGCGCCTGCGATGCGAACTCCTCACTGTTCTTGGCGGCAAAAAACACTTCCAGCAGCTTCAGCTTCAGTTCGTTACGCTCTGGTGCGCTCTCCAGTGCTGCACGAATGATATCTTCTGCCTGCTGGTGGCGACCGTAGGCCAGATAGACATCGGCTTCCGAAATGGGATCCACGTCAGAGGCATCCGTCTGGATACCGCTCATGTCGCTGATTTCACTCATGGCAAAATCACTCACCATGGAGCTTTCACCACCCACGCCCTGCGTTATTTCACTGCTTGTCGCACCTGCAGCAGCGCCTTCACCACCCACATTGAGGATGCTTTCCTGGAAGCCTTCCTGCATCTTGCGGCGACGCGCCACGATCCAGCCGACAATGGCCAGCACCAGCACGCCGATACCGCCATACATCAACAGAGGATTCTCCAACAGGCCCGGCTCAGGGGCAGGGGCCTCGACAACCGGTGCCGGGACGGGAGGCTGTGCCTCGGGCTCCTGCATTTCTTCCGTCTGTGCAACCTCCAGGGCAGGTGTTTCGGCACCGCCTTCGGCAAGCTCTGTGCCCTCGACGGTTTCACCTTCCGGCACCTCTTGTTCCAGCATTTCCTGTTCGCTGACTGCTTCCGGAACCGCGGGCTCCTCGGCCTCACCGCCCAGCTGGTTCTGCAGGCTCAGCATCTCATCATCCTTGAGCATAATGAGGCGCTGCATGGCGGCCAGCTGTTCTTCCATCTGTGACAGGCGGGTCTTGAGTTCCTCGGTCTCCTGTCGGTTGGCGTCCAGTGCTTCGGCGGCCAGTACCAGATCCTGACGCAGGCGATCGACATCGGCATCACCGGTACCGGAGCCCGAACCTTCACTGCCCGGGGCAACCAGCTTGAGACGTGCCTCTCCAGCAGTACCAACGCCCTCACCTGCTTCGGCAGCCGTCACCGGGGCCTCGGTGGCCGCGACCTGACGCAGGGGGCGACCACTCTTGCGTGCCTGCCACTCGGCGCGTTGATGTTCGACCTCGGCATTGGCCTGGGCGGCAGACACAGCGGTAATCGTGGCCGGATCCTCGATGCGCAACACATAACCTGCCTTGAGCTGATTGACGTTGCCGTTATAGAAAGCCTGCGGATTGTCGCGCACCAGGGCCAGCATCATCTGATTGACGGAAACCGAATTATCGGGACGCATCCTGTTGGCAATGACCCACAACGTATCGTTAGGCTGAACAGGGCCATAACTCAACACACCATCACGTGACATGACCGGCGACAACGTGGCACGCTCGCGAATCGGTGCCTGGCGGGTGGTTCGGGTGGCCGTTGCGACGGTAGCGGGGGCCGTCTGTACGGCGGCCTGCTGGATCGGGGCCGGGGCCTCATCAGAGAGCACGGGGGGATCGACCAGCACGGTAAACTCACGCAGAATACGGCCGCGCGGCCAGCGGGCCTCAACCACAAAATCAAGGAAGGGTTCAGTAACCCGTTCGGTACTACTCAGTCTGACATAGGCCGTGCCATCAGGCCTTTTCGCAAGGTTGAATTTTATCTTGGTCAGAAAGTAGGCACGATCCGCGCCGGCGCGGGCAAAGTCCTCGAGCGACCCCAGACGAACCTTCAGGTTTTCCAGGTCGCCTTTCTGCACCGACAGTAGTTCGATTTCAGCGTCCAGCGGCTGATTCAATGCCGATTTCATGGTGATATTGCCAAATCCCAGGGCGAAGGCCGCCACAGGTGCCAGCATCGCCAGCACAGCAATTACCGGTGCCAATCTCTTACCCATATCCACTCCCATTTGAAGTTATTGCGCCCGCCTTCGCGTGTCCATTCCCAGGAATTCCAGTTACAGCATCGGCACCATGCAGGAATCATTTAATAAAATGAGACAATTAGGGCAAACAAACAGTGGGAACTATAGCTTACAAGTAATCGTTTACCAAGATCTCAGCCTATTTGCACACCATTCAGCGCCGTGCCCCTGCGCGCATGACCGGCCGCCACCCATAGATCCAGTCCGCGCGGATGGCTGATGTCTTCCCGCTCTCAGCCGACGAAAGCGGCATTCTGACTGGCGTTCTCTGTCACCACGGGGGCACTCAACCTCATCCCGCAGCGTCACACCGAGCGCCGGCCGCAGGCCCTGTGCAGCATTTGATTTTTCCTGCATTTCGAGATGCAAGGCGAGGGAGTTGCAAAAATACCGGCACGCGCGCCGCCGTCGGACTGATAACTATAGCGCCATCGTCCAACAGCTTTTGTGACCCCCATACCATTTCCACCTCTTCGCCAGTACGCTTTCAGTGTGATAAATAAACCACCCCGCAGCAAGCTGGCGGGGTATCGTGTTGTAGGAGCGGACCCCTGGGCCGCGATGCCAAGGGTGGGAAAACCATCGCGGCCCGGGGGTCCGCTCCTACCATTATTCCGGGCAATAAAATTATTTCGCTGCACCAAAAGTAGGCGCTTGAGGCAAGCAGCGGGGAATCCAGCCCGGAGAGATTGAAAGAGTGCTAGCGATCCAACAAGATGCGCAGCATGCGGCGCAGCGGCTCGGCGGCGCCCCACAGCAACTGGTCGCCGACGGTGAAGGCGGCGAGGTAATCATCACCCAGGGTCAGCTTGCGCAGACGACCGACGGGCACCGACAGGGTGCCGGTTACCGCCGCAGGCGTCAGCTCATGCATAGTAACATCACGGTCATTGGGCACCACCTTCACCCAGTCGTTGGCCTGCGCCAACATATCATTGATTTCATCCAGCGGCACGCTGCGGGTCATCTTGATGGTCAACGCCTGGCTGTGGCAACGCATGGCACCGATACGCACGCAGATGCCATCGATGGGGATGGGGCTGTCGCTGCGGCCGAGGATCTTGTTGGTCTCTACCTGCGCCTTCCACTCCTCGCGAGTCTGCCCGGAATCTAACGGCGAATCGAGCCATGGGATGAGGCTACCGGCCAGCGGCACGCCCCACTGATCTTTCGGGTAGTCCTCGGAACGTAGGAAATCGGCCAGCTTGCGGTCGATATCGAGGATGGCCGCGGCGGGGTCGTCGTTGAGATCCTTCACCGCATCGTTGATGGCACCCATCTGGCGGATCAGCTCACGCATGTTCTGCGCCCCGGCGCCGGAGGCCGCCTGGTAGGTCATAGGCGAGATCCACTCCACCAGGCCCTGCTGGAACAGGCCACCGATGGCCATCAGCATCAGGCTCACGGTGCAGTTGCCACCGACGAAGGTCTTGGTGCCACCGACCAAGCCGTCCTTGATCACATCGAGATTAACCGGATCCAGCACGATGATGCTGTCGTCCTTCATGCGCAAGGTGGAGGCGGCGTCAATCCAGTAGCCATCCCAGCCCGCCTGGCGTAACTGCGGATAGATTTCCTCGGTATAGCCGCCGCCCTGACAGGTGACGATGACGTCCATGGCCTTCAGTGCGTCAATATCCTTGGCATCCTGCAACGGCGGCACGTCCATGCCCACGTCAGGGCCGGGCTGGCCCGTCTGCGAGGTGGTGAAGAACACCGGCTCGATGTCATTGAAATCGTTTTCCTCGCGCAAGCGCTGCATCAGCACCGAACCCACCATGCCGCGCCAGCCTACAAAGCCTACCTGTTTCATATTTTTTCCTGTTTGTTCTGACCGTGCGAATTAAAGCGCTACCACCACAGCCAGGTAGGTTGGGCAAAGCGTAGCGTGCCCAACATTTCCATGCATCCCGTTGGGCATATCGCTAGCGCTCCTTTGCCCAACCTACGGGGGCTGCGTTTACATCCATGATCTACAGTGCAGTCACCACGGCATCACCCATTTCCGAAGTGCCGACCTTTTGCATCCCGTCGCTGTAAATATCCGCCGTGCGCAGGCCCTGATCCAGCACCTTTTCCACCGCCTGTTCAATACGCTCAGCCATGGCCGCCTCGTCCAGTGAATAACGCAGCATCATGGCAACCGACAGAATGGTCGCCAGCGGGTTGGCGATGTCCTGACCGGCGATGTCCGGTGCGGAGCCGTGGATGGGCTCGTACATGCCCTTGCCTCCGGCGTTCAGTGAGGCGGACGGCAGCATGCCGATGGAGCCGGTGAGCATGGCGGCGCAGTCGGAGAGGATGTCGCCGAACATGTTGGTGGTGACCATCACGTCGAACTGTTTGGGCGCACGCACCAGTTGCATGGCGGCGTTATCCACATACATATGCGACAGCTCCACCTCAGGATAGTCCTTGGCCACGCATTCCATCACCTCTCGCCACAGCTCGGTGCATTCCAGCACGTTGGCCTTGTCCACGGAACAGATGCGTTTGCCACGCTTCATGGCGATATCGAAGGCGGAGCGGCCGATGCGTTCGATCTCCGACTCGCTATAAACCAGCGTGTTGAAGCCCTGACGCTCGCCGTTCTCCAGGGTGCGTACACCCCGCGGCTGACCAAAGTAGATGCCGCCAGTCAGTTCGCGCACGATCATGATATCCAGCCCGGCCACCACTTCCGGCTTGAGGGTGGAGGCATCGGCCAACTGCTTGTAGAGGATCGCCGGGCGCAGATTGGAAAACAATTCCAGCTCTGCACGCAGCCCCAACAAACCCTTCTCCGGACGCACGCTGATGTCCAGCGATTCCCACTGGTAGCCACCGACGGCACCCAGCAGGATAGCGTCCGAGGCCTTGGCCAAATCCAGCGTCTCCGTCGGCAGCGGCGTGCCGTGCACGTCATAGGCGGCGCCGCCCACCAGGCCATCTTCCAGCTCGATGTCCAGGCCATCGCCACGCAGGCGCTCCAGAACCTTCACCGCCTCGGCAACGATCTCGGGGCCGATACCATCACCGGCCAACACTGCAATCTTTTTTGTCATCTTCACTCTCTCAGTAGGGTGGGCATTGCCCACCAAATGCCATGTCGTCTATTGCCGGTGGGCAATGCCCACCCTACCTGGCTCAATTAAAACCCAACGCAAAGGCGCAGAGGGCGCAAAGAAAAGATTTTTTATTAATAAAACTTTGCGTTCTTTGCGTCTTGGCGCCTTTGCGTTGAAAAAAATCATGCAAACAACCACGGCGCTTCCTGCCTGCGGCGTTCTTCATAGGCGCGGATGTCGTCCACATGCTGCAGGGTCAGGCCGATATCGTCGAGGCCGTTGAGCAGGCAGTATTTGCGGAACTCATCCACCTCGAAGGGAATCACCTCACCACTCGGGGTGGTGATGGTCTGCGCCTGAAGGTTCACTTCCAGCCGGTAACCTTCGCTGGCTTCGACTTCCTGGAACAGGCGGTCCACCGTTTGCTCGTCGAGGACGATGGGCAGGATGCTGTTCTTGAAACAGTTGTTGAAGAAGATGTCCGCAAAGCTCGACGCGATGATGACGCGAAAACCATCGTCGAGCAATGCCCACGGCGCGTGTTCACGCGAGGAGCCGCAGCCAAAATTCTCCCGTGCCAATAAAACCCTCGCGCCCTGATAGCGCGGCTGATTAAGCACGAAGTCCGGGTTCAGCGGCCGGGTGCTGTTGTCCTTGCCCGGTTCGCCGTGGTCGAGGTAGCGCCACTCATCGAACAGGTTGGGGCCGAAGCCGCTGCGTTCGATGGACTTCAGAAACTGCTTGGGGATAATGGCGTCGGTGTCCACATTGGTGCGATCCATGGGCGCTACGATGCCTGTTATCTTGTCGAATTTTTCCATTGTCCTGTTACCTTTGTTCAACACAAAGGCGCGAAGGCGCAAAGAACGCAAAGTTTTTATTTATAAAAATTCTTTTCTTTGCACTCTCTGCGTCTTTGCGCCTTTGTGTTGGGTTTTTCAAAACTCTCTCACATCCACGAACCGCCCCGTCACCGCCGCCGCAGCGGCCATAGCCGGGCTCACCAGGTGAGTGCGACCACCCTGGCCCTGGCGGCCTTCAAAGTTACGATTGGAGGTCGAGGCGCAACGCTCACCCGGCTCCAGGCGGTCGGCATTCATGGCCAGGCACATGGAACAACCGGGCTCGCGCCATTCGAAGCCGGCCGCGATGAAGATCTCGTGCAAGCCCTCTTCCTCGGCCTGTCGCTTGACCAGCCCGGAACCGGGCACCACCAGCGCCAGCTTGACGTTGTCCGCCACCTTGCATCCTTGAGCCACCTCGGCGGCGGCGCGCAGGTCTTCAATGCGCGAGTTGGTACAGGAGCCGATAAACACCTTGTCTACAGCGATTTCGTCGATGGGCGTACCGGCCTTCAGCCCCATGTAGGCCAGCGCGCGCCCCATTCCCTTGGCCTTCACCGGATCGCTCTCCTGCACCGGGTCGGGCACGCAGGCACCGACGGGAACCACCATTTCCGGTGAGGTGCCCCAGGTCACTTGCGGCTGAATGGTCGCCGCGTCGATGACGACTTCGCAATCAAACACGGCATCGTTGTCGGACGTCAACTCGCGCCACGCGGCCACCGCCTGCTCCCATTGTTCGGCACTGGGGGCGAAGGGGCGGCCCTTTACATAGTCGATGGTCTTGTCATCCACCGCCACCATGCCGGCTCGAGCGCCCGCCTCAATGGCCATGTTGCACACGGTCATGCGACCCTCGATGGACAGGTCACGAATGGCCTGACCCGCAAACTCAATGGCATAACCGGTGCCGCCAGCAGTGCCGATCTCACCGATAATGGCAAGCACGATGTCCTTGGCCGTCACACCCGGGCCGACGCTGCCGTCGATGACCACGCGCATGTTCTTCGATTTGCTCTGCAACAGACACTGGGTGGCGAGCACATGCTCCACCTCGGAGGTGCCGATACCGTGCGCCAGCGCGCCGAGGGCACCATGGGTGGAGGTATGCGAGTCGCCACAGACCACGGTCATGCCCGGCAGGGTCGCGCCCTCCTCCGGCCCCACCACGTGCACGATGCCCTGGCGCGGGTCGTTGATGGCGAATTCGGGGATGGCGAATTCCTCGCAGTTGCGATCCAGCGTCTCCACTTGCAGGCGCGATACCGGATCACTGATGCCGGCGACGCCACCGCGGCGGTCGTCGGGCGTGGTGGGGACGTTGTGGTCCGGGGTGGCCAGATTGGCCGTCGGCCGCCACGGCTTGCGCCCGGCCAGGCGCAGCCCCTCGAAGGCCTGTGGGCTGGTCACTTCGTGGATCAACTGCCGGTCTATATAAAGAAGACAGGTGCCATCATCCTGGGTGCGCACCACGTGCTGCTTCCATAATTTGTCATACAGGGTCTTACCAGCCATCACGCCGTCCTCGATTCAGGTGTTTCTTGCTTGTCAGCCATGGCGATGGGCTTACGATACCCATCTCTTCGCCATGACGATGGGCCGATAGTAGACCAGGGCAGCAATTACAACAATTCATCTTTATCATATATTCCATTCCTGCCTGGAATGATTCTGGCAAATATTCTAGGCTTACGACATGGACACCACCCACCTTAAGACCTTCATCGCCGCTGCCGAGCTGGCGTCCTTCTCCCTCGCCGCCGAGCAGCTCTACCTCACCCAGCCGGCGGTGAGCAAGCGCATCTCGGCGCTGGAGGGCGAGCTGGGCACCCGCCTGTTTGACCGCATCGGCCGTCGCGTCAGCCTCACCGAGGCCGGGCACATGCTGCTGCCGCGCGCCCGCGACATCCTCGCCGAAATTGACGACAGCCTGCGTCAGATCGCCAACCTCAGCGGTGAGGTGACCGGCCGGCTCAGCATCGGCACCAGCCACCACATCGGCCTGCACCGTCTGCCACCGGTTCTGCGAGCCTACACCAGGGCCTGGCCTGCGGTAGAACTGGACCTGCATTTCATGGATTCCGAGGCCGCCTGTCGCGCGGTGCAAACGGGTCGGCTGGAACTGGGTATCGTCACCCTGCCCCTGGTGCCGCTGGCCGATCTCGACAACGAACGCATCTGGACCGACCCCCTGCAGATCGTAGCTGGCAGGGAGCATCCCCTGGCCGGCCAGGGGCGTATCCAGCCCTCGCAGCTGGCGGCCCATGCCGCCATCCTTCCCGCCCACGGCACCTACACCCGCGCGCTGCTGGAAGCAGCCATCGGCGCCGAAGTCGACGGCCTGCATGTCAGCATGACCACCAATTATCTCGAAACCATCAAGATGCTGGTCAGCGTGGGACTGGGCTGGTCCGTGCTGCCACAGACCATGCTCAGCGACGACCTGCGAGCCCTCGACGTCCCCGACATCCCTCTCACCCGCCAGCTGGGCGTGGTACACCACCGCCAGCGCACCCTCTCCAATGCCGCCCGCGCCATGCTGCGGCAATTGCAGGTCAGCCGTGACGAAGACACTGTCCAGACATGAAAGGCCACGCCACCGGACGAAAATCTCTCCTATAATAAGTCGTATTCGAAAAAAAAGAGCCCACCGATCATTGGAGAGAAGACCCATGAGCCAGCTAGTCGTCAACGGAAACCCTTTCAATCTCACCGCCAACGGCCGCCTGGCCAACCTCGCAGACTGGAGCCCCGACCTCGCCCAGGCCATCGCAAAAGACGAAGGACTGACGCTGACCGATGCCCACTGGGACGCCATCAAGCTGATGCGCGACTATTTCGCCACCTACAATATCCCCCCCATCCTCAAACTGCTGAAACGCGAAATTGCCCGGAAATTCGGCCCCGAGCGTGCTACCGACGAAGCCCTCAATGCCCTGTTCCCCGGCGGCGTGCCTTATCAGGGCAGCAAGATTGCCGGCATCCCGGTTCCCATGCTGGACTCGGAGCTGGAGCAGAGCAGCCAGGTGAGAAAGACCGAAACAACATCAAGCACACCACGCTACCGCGACAGTTTCGAGTTCAAGGGCAGGCAGATCAAGGTCTACCCCAGCGGCAACCTGGTCAACCCCGAGGAATGGAATGAAGAACTGGCCGAGCAGCTGGCCAAAAAGGAAGACATCGAACTGACGGATGCACATTGGGTGGTGCTGCACTATCTGCGCAAATTCTATTTCCAGTACGGCATCACGCCGATGGTGAAAATCCTGATGAAACACATGCGCGAGGAGCTGGGTAACGAGGCCAGTGACCACGACGCGCTCTACCGTCTGTTCCCCGGCGGTCCTTCCAACCAGGGCTCCCGCATCGCCGGCCTGCCGAAACCGCAGGGTTGCATCGACGGCTAATGCCCTTTAACGGGTGCAAACCCTCCGCCGGCACAGCGCCTACCGGGGGGCTTGTTACATGCATTCTGTTGGGCACGTCGCTATCGCTCCTTTGCCCAGCGGTGCTTATTACAAAATTACAGGCGGGCATACCCCTTAAAACTGATAGCCCAAATTAATCAACAGGCCGCCGTTGAGGTCGCCGTCGTGTCTGCCAACCGTCGGCGTCAGGCCAGCATTCCAACCGCCAGTGGTCATTCCTCTAAAGAAGTAGACGTAGGGAACACCAACAAATACCTCTACATCATCCTGGTCATCATGGGTGTTGTAGGTGACACC
>JAJRWE010000198.1 GCA_024276955.1 Gammaproteobacteria bacterium | reverse complement strand
TAAAAGGCATACAGGTTGTCGAGGTGTTCGAGCAGGATGCCCCGCACTTCGCCGAGTGTGGGTTCCGGCAGTTTTTCACCCGTTTGCAGGTAGTGGTCGATCTCGCGGAAGATCCAGGGGCGTCCCTGGGCCGCGCGGCCGATCATCACGGCATCCACCCGGGTGTAGTCCAGTACCCTCTTGGCCCTTTCCGGTGTGCTGATGTCGCCATTGGCGATTACCGGGATGCCGATGGCGGCCTTGATGGCGGCGATGGTGTCGTATTCCGCATTCCCCCGGTAGGCGCAGGCGCGGGTGCGGCCGTGCACGGCCAGCGCCTGAATGCCGGCGCTCTCTGCGATGCGCCCGATGCGGACGCCGTTGCGGTGCTCAGTATCCCAGCCGGTGCGAATCTTCAGCGTGACGGGGATGTCCACGGCGCCGACCACGGCGTCGAGGATTTTTCCGACCAGCTTCTCGTTCTGCAACAGCGCGGAGCCGGCGGCGACATTGCACACCTTCTTCGCCGGACAGCCCATGTTGATGTCGATGATCTGTGCGCCGTTGTCGGCGTTGTAGCGTGCCGCCTCGGCCATCAGCTGTGGGTCGGCACCCATGATCTGCACCGAACGCGGATCAGTCTCGCCGTCGTGGTTGGCGCGCCGCTTGGTCTTTTCCGAACCCCACAGCAGGGAGTTGGAGGAGACCATTTCGGACACCGCCATGCCGGCGCCGAGACGCTTGCACAGCTGGCGAAAGGGCCGGTCAGTGACGCCCGCCATGGGGGCCAGAACGAGTTGGTTGGACAGTTTGTAGGGGCCGATCTGCATCGAGATGTGTGTTGCCTTTTGCCGGTTTTTTTCGTCACTGCAGGCAGTGGTAAAACGTGGCGTTTTTGTCGGAATCCCCGGGGGAAATCGGGCCGATAATACTACTCTGTGGCAAGGTGGGGAGACAAGGTGATAAGACGTAAATCTGCTGTTTTTTTATACAAACCTGCGCGGATATTCGCCAGCAATTATTGCGCCAGTTTGACGGGTTCGGTATGAAATTCGAAGTTGATCGCCTTTTTGCCGGGATCCACCAGGGCCAGCTCTACGATTACCGGGGTATCCGGGACCATGCCGGCCTTGATGTTGGTGCCACCCGGCAGGTACTCGCGCGGCAGGAAACGGCGCTGTGCCACCGGGGTGCCGTTCATGTCGGAGAAGCGCAGGGTCAGCAGGGGATAGGGTTGCGGCTCCGGGGTCTTGTTGACCAGGGTGGTGCTGGCGATCAGCGCCTGTGGGGTGTCGGGCAGTGAGCGCACGTCCCAGCCGAGAATGTCGATGCGGGCCTGGTTGGCAGGGCGTCGGAGGCTGCAGTCGAGGTAGCGGCAGGCCTGCTCCAGCCAGGGGCGCAGCTCGGGTTTGCGCAGGGCCAGTTCGTCGCGATAGAAGTAGCTCGCCTGGGCCAGGAACAGCACAAGCATCAGCAGGCTGCCGAGAACCCAGGGTGTTGCCGGTGGGCGCAGGCTGGCGGCCTTTTCTTCCCGCAACTGGCGCAGCAGGGGGGCGGGGAGGTTCGATGCAGGGGCTTGTTCCGTGTCCGCTTGTCCGGTTTCGGACGTCAGTGGTTCGGCAAAGATCTCGCGTGGTGGTGTTTGCGTAGACTCTCGTTGGGCGGAGGGGGCCGGGATGATTTCTGCACTGACGATATCGGCGGCTGTGTCGGGTGGATCGGTTTCCTGTGTCTTGTCGGTGGGAAAAGCATCGACAAGAATCTTTTTTGGAGACTCGTCCAGCCAGCCATCAGGAAGCTCGATGGCCTCGATCTGCTGGCTGGTGAATTCATCGGCGGTATCAAAGGTGTTGCTGCGGCGGGGCGTGCCGATGTGTGGATCCAGTTCGGCGGCCACGGCGTCGATATCGCCCAGATCTGGCCAGGGGCCATTGATCGTGGGTTGTGCAACCGCAGATGCTGTGGTGGTGGATGATGCCGTGTCTTCAGCCGGCGTCTCTCGTGAGGGCACTTTGTCTGCGCCGTCCTGTGCCGGGGTGGCGGCGGTGTCGGCTGGCGGGTTGCTTTTGGCCCAGTCCGCATACTGGTTGGCATCCTCCTCTTCCCCATCGGGCAGGCGCTCGGTGAGATGTTGCAGGGCGTTGAATATGGACAGGCACTGCCCGCAGCGCACGTCGCCTTCGCCGGCCTTGAGCTGGTCGGCGGTGACCTCGAAGTAGGCCTGGCAGTGGGGGCATTGGGTGTACATGATGCGCTATCCGGGATGTCTTGCTGCGTTTTCTTCGCGGGCCGACATTATAGCGCGACACGGGGTGTGTCGCTGCACTCTATGGCCCTTCGGGCTGGAAGGCGGTATTCGCTGTGGAAATGGCGCCTCAGGCCTGTTTGGGCAGGCCCTGCACCCGCGCCTTTTCCTGGGGGGGCATTTCTATGGCATTGAAGGCAAACAGGGTGAATGAGCTGGTGGTTTCGATGATGCGCGTCAGACGCACATATTTCAGTTCGGTTTTCAGGTTTAGTACCAACTGTGTGTCGATGTCATAGATGCTGACAGGTACCAGCAGGCCCTTGCCGGTGTTGCCTTCTGTATCGATGAAATCGATCAGCAGGCTGCGAAAATATTCGCCGCCAGTGCCGGTACCACCGATGGCGCGCACTGCGACGGCGGCCATATGATTGCCCAGTGACTTGATGCCCAGCGTCAGCCCGCCCTGTTTGTTGATCTGCAGCCAACGGACGGTGCCGATATGCCAGAGTAATGCTTCATTCTCGTCTCGATAGGCCGTCAGCACGCCGACTCTCGTCTGTGTGTGATTGTCGGGCATGCGCTGCAGGGCGACGCCGCCGTCGCTGTGATTGATGCGCAGCCAGGGTTCGACGGCATAGCCGGCCATGGCGGAGTCACGCAGGACGCGGGCGTGGAGCTGGGTATCCTGTACGGCATCCCACACGTCCATATCGGGTGTAAATCGGGAAACGCGGGTGGCTTCGAGGCCCTCGGCGGTTTTTGTCGTGACCTGCAGGGGGGCATCGTTCTTGGATTGCAAGGACAGACGATGGCCCCTTTTCTGCGGGCGATGAAATTCGCTTTCGTCTTCCTCCGGGGTGAATCCGACTTCACCACTGACCTGGTGGTGTGCCGCGCCGAGGCCGATGCACATCATGAGGATGTGCTGGCCATCAACATGACGTTCGGCGCTACGCTCACTCCGCCCCTGCCAGACATTGCAGAGTTGGATCAGTAGGTCGCGGCGCATGCGCTCGCTCAGAGACTGCTTGCTGTTGTCTGCTTTTTGACGACTGAGTTTCTCCAGCCGGCTGCGCAGCGCGCTGATGTCGAGAAAGCGGCCGTCGACGGGGCGGAAGCGGGTCTGTTGAGTGGCCATTTCCGGTGGGCGACCGCCGGCGAGGTCGACTACGCAGTCGCCGGCCTCGGCGAGGGTGTTCTTTTTTTCCACCATGCGACAGCCGGTGGTCCATTGGTGCAGGAAGCCGTAGAGGGTATCGGCCTGTCCGGACAGTAGTCGGTAGGGCTGTGCCAGTCCCAGCAGGACGATGCGTAGATAGGTGTACTGGATAGTGGTCAGGGGCAGGTCGTTGGCATCGCTGGCGTCGATGGCCATGGTGTTGAGGCCGTTGCGCTCGGCCAGGGCGTACAGACGGTGCAGTTCGCCCCACAGGCCGATGGGCTCGCTACGGTACTGGGCGTAGCTCTCCAGCATCAGCAGGCCGGCTTGTTCGATGGTCTGACGCAGTGCCAACAGAAAGGTATCGGGACTGAGGTCGTCGCCATCGACGTCGCTGATAGCATCGGTGATGATTAGCTTGTAGCCCTGTGCCATGTTGTCCAGCAGGTCGAACACGTCGTCGGCCAGGGTCTGCAGCCGGGGTGTCAAGGGTAGGGATTGGTCGCGGTATTTCTGCTGCAGGCCAGGGAGCTGCTGCAGTACCCAGGGTTGCAGGGTCTGCATGGCCGCGAAGCGCTGCGAGATCGGTAGTGCGTGCTGGTTATAGCGCACCAGCAGTGCCGTGACCTGGATCAGGTTGGCGATGGGGTCGTGCACAGGCAGAGAGGCCAGCCAGTCACGGATTTCGTCGGGGCGGGGCGCCCGTTGTGTGGTATCGGTGTGCGCCGGGATAGGCAGGCGCAGTTTCAACGGATTCATCGGTCTCATGGCTCATGCGGTATTGCCAGTATTTTCGGCAGCACATAGGCAAAGTTGAGTGATTTCGGGGCAGGTGGTCCGTGGGGGTCAGTGCTTACGCCTACCGCTGAGGCGCATCCATTCTTCCTGCTGCGCGGCGGGGGCCATGTCGAACCATTGTGCGTAGTGGCGGATGATGCCCCCGGTCTGATGCTGGAGGATGCCGGAGAGGACGATTTGTCCACCGGGCTCAACCAGGCGGGAGAATTTTTCCGCCAGTTCCAACAGCGGCCGGGCGAGGATGTTGGCGAGCAGTAAACGGACAGGCTGTTCCGGCAGGCGGTCTGGGGCGATGGTGTCGATGTGCCCCGTGACCTGGTTCTTGGCCGCGTTGTCGCGGCTGGCGATGAGTGCCTGTGGGTCGTTGTCCACCGCCCAGACATGTTCGGCACCCAGCTTCAGTGCCGCCACGGCGAGGATGCCGGAGCCGCAGCCGTAGTCGATGACCTCGGGGTGGTCGGCGCCGTGTTCATCCAGCCATTGCAGGCACAGGGCGGTAGTAGGGTGGGTGCCGGTGCCGAAGGCGAGGCCCGGGTCTAATAGGATATTGACGGCGTTGTCGTCGGGCGCGGCATGCCAGCTGGGCACGATCCACAGACGTTCACCGAAACGCATGGGCTGGAAGTTGTCCATCCATTCGCGCTCCCAGTCCTTGTCCTCCAGTGGCGAAACACGCCAGGGCGGCAGTTCATCTATTTCCAGTTGAGCAGCCAGCTGCGCGGTAATGGCCATCATGTCGGCATCGGCGGCGAACAGGCCGATGATGCGCGTGGCCGACCACAACGGGGTCTCGCCCGGCGGCGGCTCGTAGAGCGGCTGGTCGGCGCCGTCCAGCAGGGTCACGGCGGCCGCGCCGAGGCCGCTGAGGGCGTCGGAGACACGCTCGGCATCCGCCGGTGAGCTTTCGAGGGTAAGTTGTAGCCAGGGCATGGGTTCGAAGTGCTGAGGACTGAGGACTAAGGACTGAGCAAAAACCTCCAAACCTGGCACTTATCACTTAGTCCTTAGTCCTTCATCCTCAGTCCTGTCTTTTCAAAGTCCCAGCTTCTTTTCCAGGTAGTGGATATTGGCGCCACCGGCCTGGAAGGCGGCGTCGCTGAAGATGTCTTGATGCAGCGGGATATTGGTCTTGATGCCCTCGATGACGCATTCGCTCAGCGCCGTGCGCATGCGCGCCATGGCCGTCTCGCGGCTGTCGCCGTGGACGATGAGCTTGCCGATCATGGAGTCGTAATAGGGTGGCACGCAGTAGCCGTTGTAGATGTGCGAATCGACACGTACGCCCAGGCCTCCCGGCGAATGGAACTGGCTGATGGTGCCGGGGCTGGGCATAAAGGTCTCCGGATCCTCGGCGTTGAGGCGGCACTCGAAGGCGTGGCCGCGCACGATGATCTCGTCCTGGGTATGGCTGAGTTTTTCGTTGGCGGCGATGCGGATCTGCTCCTTGACCAGATCGACACCGGTGATCATCTCCGTGACCGGGTGTTCCACCTGGATGCGGGTGTTCATTTCGATGAAATAAAACTCGCCATCTTCGTAGAGGAATTCGAAGGTGCCGGCGCCGCGATAGCCGATCTTACGGCAGGCCTCGGCGCAGCGGCCACCGATCTTGGCGCGTATCTCCGGGGTGATGCCCGGCGCCGGGGCTTCTTCTACGACCTTCTGGTGGCGGCGCTGCATGGAACAATCTCGCTCAGCCAGATGAATGGCGTTGCCGTGCTGGTCAGCCAGTACCTGGATCTCGATATGACGTGGGTTTTCGAGGAATTTCTCCAGATACACCACATCGCTGCTGAAGGCGGCCTGGGCCTCGGCGCGGGTCAGGGAGATGGCGTTAAGCAGTGCCGCCTCGCTGTGCACCACACGCATGCCACGCCCACCGCCACCGGCCGCGGCCTTGATGATGATGGGGTAGCCGATTTTTCTCGCCAGCTTGATGTTGGTCTCCGGGTCGTCACCCAGGGGGCCGTCGGACCCGGGCACGCAGGGCACGCCGGAGGCCTTCATGGACTCGATGGCCGAGACCTTGTCGCCCATCAGGCGGATGGTCTCCGGGCGTGGGCCGATGAAGGCGAAGCCGCTCTGCTCGACGCGTTCGGCGAAATCGGCGTTTTCCGCCAGAAAGCCGTAGCCGGGGTGAATGGCCATGGCGTCGGTGACCTCGGCGGCGCTGATGATGGCGGGGACGTTGAGGTAGCTGTCGGCGGAAGCAGGGGGGCCGATACATACGGACTCATCGGCCAGGCGCACATGTTTCAGATCCCGGTCGGCACTGGAGTGTACGGCCACGGTGCCGATACCCATTTCCTTGCAGCAGCGGAGGATTCGTAATGCGATCTCGCCGCGGTTGGCGATGACTATCTTGTCAAACATGGTTTGGTGCACGCTCTTGTAGGTATCAGTGCAGTGATATCACGCTGTGTTATGTGTCGCGTGACTGGCTACTAGCTTTTGATGCGACTGATTGCAGTTACTTGATGACAAACATGGGCTCGCCGTATTCGACCGGTTCGCCATTATCGACCAGGATTGCGCTGATGACGCCGGCCTTGTCGGCCTCGATCTGGTTCAGCAGTTTCATGGCCTCGATGATACAGAGTGTATCGCCGACCTTCACGCTCTGGCCCTCCTCGACGAAGGGTGCGTTGCCTGGGGAGGCGGCCCGATAAAAGGTGCCAACCATGGGCGCGTTGACGGTGTGGCCGCTGATGGCGGCGGGCTCCGCTTCTGCTTCCGGTGTGGCGGTGGCTGCGGGTATTGCAAGCGGAGCAGCGGCTGCTACGGGTGCCGGCGCAGCAGTGCCGTAGCGGCTGATGCGCACGGACTCCTCGCCTTCGTGAATTTCCAGTTCAGCGATGCCGGATTCTTCCAGCAGTTCGATGAGCTTTTTGATTTTTCGAATATCCATGATCTTGTCGGCTCGGTGTAAGTTGAATTCAGTGATTCGATAATTTTCTGATGACGGCGTCTAACGCTAATTCGTAACCCTGTGCGCCCAGCCCGCTGATGACGCCAACGGCCAGATCCGAAAAATAGGAGTGCTGGCGGAAGGCCTCACGTGCGTGGACGTTGGACAGATGAACTTCAATAAAGGGGATGGCCACCGCAGACAGTGCATCACGCAGGGCGATGCTGGTGTGGGTAAAGGCGGCCGGGTTGATAATGATAAAAGCGACATCCTCGCTCTGGGCGAGGTGAATGCGTTCCACCAGCTCACTCTCTGCATTGCTTTGCAGACTGCTCAGCGTATGTCCCGCCTGGCTGGCAAGGTGTTGCAGATGCCGGTCGATGTCGGCCAGCGTGGTGCGGCCATAATGCTCCGGCTCGCGGCTGCCTAGCAGGTTAAGGTTGGGGCCATTGAGAACCAGGATGTTCGCCATGTCTGCTTCGCAGTGATAATGAAGAATACGCACGCTAACAAGTGAAGAACGTGTTCGAACGCCGGGAGTGTCGGTGGGGGCATTATGTGGCTGCTCCCACTATTGGCGCGATTATGACCAATCCATGGAGGCTTGTCCATAAGTCTGCACGTTTCCGGGTGATCTCCGCTGTTATTTGCATGATCGCCGCAAAATATAGCAAATCACTCGGTTATTTTGGCGCGGGCCTATAACAGCTTACGGAAGACGTTCTCGGCGATTTCCTGCTTGAGTTCGCCGCGCTGCACATAACGGATCTGCCCCTTGCGATCGATGATCAGGGTGTAGGGCAGGGCGCCGAAGCGGTTGCCGTACCGCTTGGCCACGTCGATGGCGTTGTCATCACCAATCAGCATCGGGTAGTTGATGCCGTAGGTGTCCATGAAATCCTGCACCTTGTCGGCGTCGTCGATGGCGATGCCGATGAACTGCAGGCCGGCGGCGCCGTATTTTTCCTGCATGTTGACGAACATGGGTGTCTCGCTGCGACAGGGCGGGCACCAGGTGGCCCAAAAGTTGACGACCCGAACCTTGCCGGCCCATTCCTCGGAATGCCGCATTCTGCCATCGATATCGGGCAGGTTGAAGTCCGGTGCGGGTTGGTTGAGCATGGCCTCGGCGGCCTCCTGGCCGGTGGCATTGCCGGTCAGTTTCTGGATCAGCAGGTTGCCACCCCACAGGCCGACGGCAAAGGTCAGGATGTAGGCGGCGAGACGAACGGGTTTTTTCATTTCGGCAGAGGGGCGTTGGTTAGCGGAAGGCCTGGGTGGCATGGTCGCGGAATTCCTCCGCCGGCATGTAGCCTACCATGCGCCAGGCGCGGCGTTCCTTGCCATCAGGACCGAAAAACATGATGGAAGGTGGACCGATGAGGCCGAAGTGCTTGAGCAGGGCCTTGTCCGTGGCGTCGTTGAGGGTGACGTCGGCCTTCAGCAGCACGACGCCCTGCAGGGCCTGTTGCACACCGGGGTCGGAGAAGGTGTATTTCTCCATTTCCTTGCAGGAGATGCACCAGTCGGCATAGAAGTCGAGCATGACCGGGTTGCCGGCGGCGCTGGCGGTGGTGATTTCCTGTTCCAGTTGTTGCAGGCCCTTGACCTTTTTGAACTGCAGCCCGGTGCTTTGCGCTGTGCCCGTGGTACCGCTCATGCTGATACCCATGGCCAGGCCGTGCAGGGGTTGCAGGGTGTCCTTGCCGCCGGTGGCGACGCCGGCCAGCATCAGGGTGCCATAGATGAGACCGATGACGCCGACACCCTTCCACAGTTTGCGCCAGCCGGAGCCTTCGCCCACCGGCTCCAGTGCGCCCATATACACCGCCGAGATGATCAGCAGCGCGGCCCACAGCAGCATGGCGACGGAGACGGGGATGATGCGCTCCAGCATCCAGATGGCCACCGCCAGCAGCATGACGCCGAATACGGCCTTGATGACATTCATCCAACCGCCGGCCTTGGGCAGCAGCTTACCCGCTGAGGTGCCGATGGCCAGCAATGGCGCGCCCATGCCCATGCTGAGCGCGAACAGGGCCATGCCGCCGAGTACCGCATCGCCGGTCTGGCCGATGTAGATCAGGGCGCCGGCCAGCGGTGCGGCGACACAGGGGCCGACGATGAGTGCGGAGAGGAAGCCCATCACGGCGACGCCGGTGAGGGTGCCGCCCCGCTGTTTGTTGCTCGCTTCGGTGAGGCGGCTCTGCAGGAAGCTGGGCATCTGCAGCTCGAAGAAGCCAAACATGGAGAAGGCCAGGGCGACGAACACGGCGCTGAAGGTGCCCAGTATCCACGGATTCTGAAAGGCGGCCTGCAGGTTTTCGCCGAACAGCCCGGCGATTACGCCGGCCACGGTATAGGTGAGCGCCATGGCCAGTACATAGACCAGCGACATGATGAAGGCGCGCCGGGTGGTGAGTTCCTCCCCCTGGCCGACGATGATGCTGGAGAGGATGGGGATCATGGGGAAGACGCAGGGGGTAAAGGCCAACAGCAGGCCAAAACCGAAAAAGGTGAGGACGGTCAGGATGGTGCTGCCGCTGGCCAGGGAGTCGGCGATGCGATCCTGTTCGGACTTGGCGGGGCCGTCGTTGGCGCTCGCTGCTGGCGGGGTGTTGTCGACGACCGCGAGGGTGGCGGCCTCGACGGCGGGCAGCATGACCGGGATCTCGGTGCTGGTGGGCGGATAGCAGAAACCGGCATCGGCGCAGCCCTGATAATTGACGATGACGGTGATTTCGGTGGCGTCGAGATTGCTGCGGATAACCGGTACGTCGAGATCCACGTTGTTGTGGTACACCACCATCTCGCCGAAATACTCATCGACCTTGATGTCGCCCGCGGGCAGGGTCGGTTTACCAAGGGAGATGCCCGGGCTGTCCTTGACGCTGAAGGTGATCTTGTCGCGATACAGATAGACACTATCGGCGACTTCAATGTGAGCGCGCAGGGTGTTACCGTCGATGGCCTCGATGCTGGGGATGAAGGCCTGTTCCACGGTCAGGAATTCGTCATCGCTGCCGCCCAGGCCGAGGCTGGCGCCGAGCTTTTTCAGGGCGCCGAGCGGATTGAAGCCGCTACTGCCGGTGTCGCCGGTCGCCGTGCCGGCGGTGGGGATGTCGAGGGTGACGGTCTTGGTCTGCGGCGGATAGCAGATGCCCATATCCGCGCAGCCCTGCGAGGTGATGTCGAGGGTCAGGCTGCCGCTGGCGCCGCTGACCGGGATGTCGATGGCAACGTGTTTGCGGTAGGTTTCCATGAGGCCAAAGAATTCGTCGTTCTTGATCTTGCCCTTGGGGTAGTCCGCCTCGCCAAGGGTGACGTTGCCGTCCTGGGGTTCGAATTTGAATTTGTCGCGATAAAGGTAGTATCCATCGGCAATCTCCCATTCGGCACGCAGGGTGTTGGCGTCCAGCATGCGGGCGCTGAGCTTGAAGGCCTCATCCGGCATCAAGGGCTCTTCGTTACCGGCGCCGCCGTAGGCCGCGTAGCTAGTGGGTGCAAAAATCGTGGCGGCCAGCAGCAGCCAGGCAAGGTGTTTGATGAGGGTCATTTATTGATTCTCGTTGGTGACGTTTTCATCGATCCAGGCGAGATAACCCGCCAGCCCGTGAGTTATGGGGACAGCGATTATTTCCGGAAGTTCATAGGGGTGCATCTCGACGATGGCCTGCTCCAACGGTTTATAGGCGCTGTGCAGGGTCTTGATCGCCAGCAGGTGTTCCTGTGAACTTTCGCGCTTTCCCTGCCAACGATACACGGATTGTACCCCGGGCAGGATGTTGACGCAGGCGGCCAGTCCCTTGTCCACCAGTGTGTTGGCAATGGATTGTGCGCTGCCCGGGTCGGGACAGGTGCAGTAAACCAGTAAATGATCGGACATGGTTCTGTTTTCCTGGAGAGCATTGAGCGGCCAAGCGGTTCCTTACACTTTTAATAGCGGACAAAGGCCTATTCTATATAGCAATCGCCTTGTCCATCGTGGGTTGGCACATATTTACACGCCCGTGCGAACACGTCGATGCAATCGGCGCACATGCCCCCATATCCCAGTATTCTGCGGTCTTATGGATGCATCGGCGCGGGCATCGTTGCCGCGTGGGCCGATGGTAATGCTTCCCGGCTGCGAATAAAATGAGGAACCCCCTCTTTCCGGACCACGACCATGCGCCCCTTTCAAATCCTGTTCCTGCTGTTTCTGCTGATCCCATTGCTGGAGATCTACCTGCTGATAAAGGTCGGTGGCATCATCGGTGCCCTGCCCACGGTGTTTATCGTGGTGTTTACCGCCGTGCTGGGTGCCTGGTTGCTGCGTATACAGGGCCTTTCGACACTGAAGCGGGTACGTTCGACCCTGGCGCAGGGCGGTATCCCTGCGGTGGAGATGCTGGAAGGGGCGGTGCTGTTGGTGGCGGGTGCACTGCTGCTGACCCCCGGCTTTTTTACCGATGCCATTGGTTTTGCCTGCCTGATACCAAGCCTGCGCCGGGCCCTGATCCGTCGTGTGTTGCGAAATGCCGTCGTAACCGGTTTCGGTGGGCCGCAGGGGCCGGCCTCCGGGCCACGTGGCCCGCGCACCATCGATGGCGAATTCAGCCGCGAAGATGACTGAGCCATGGCCGCCCCAACACTATCGGCCTGCTATCACCGGATATTCGTGTAGCAATCCCTTCGCGGGCTTGCCTCTAAGCCGGCATTTTTTCTATGCTGGCAGCGAGGGATGGTCGCTTCGAAGGATAAAAAAAGCCCCGCCAATACTGGCGGGGCTTGTCTCTGCTCCAGGGCTCATGCAAGTACGAGCTCTTAAGTTGCAGGGATCCGGTTTAGTTGACGGAAACCTGGTGCGTGGAATAGAGGCCAGTTCCGGTTGCCGCAGATTTGACCGGCTTGCTGGATTGCTTGGCGGACAGCATCAGCGCCACGTATTCGCCACCCCAGTTGGCCTGGGCGAAGATGTTCCACAGGGGGTCGCTCGATTGGTCGGTGAACGTGCGCGCGGTTTCGCTTTGTCCTTTGTCGAAGCCCCGCTCGAAGCTGGCCAGCAGCTGTGAGGTATTGTCACGAGGATAGAGGGCGACATTGATCATGTGCTGCAGCGGGTCAAAGTCCTGCTTGGCGGTGGTGATGGCGATCCCGGACGGCCCCTTATCGAAGCCCTGCTCGAAGCTGGCTAACAGCTGCGGGGTGTTGTCGCGGCCGTAGAGGGCGACACTGATCATGTGCTGCAGGGGGTCATAGTCCCGGTCGGCGGTGGTGATAGCGACCTCGGACGGTCCCTTGTCAAAGCCCTGCTCGAAGCTGGCCAGCAGCTGCAAGGTGTTGTCGCGGGAGTAGGAGTAGAGAGTGGCATTGATCATCTGCTGCAGCGGGTCATTGTCCCGGGCGGCAGTAGTGATGGCGATCTCGGGCGTGCCCTTGTCGAAGCCACGTTCGAAGCTGGCATTGAGGGCGTCGCTGTTGTCGATGGCGAAGGCGGCAGCGGGCAGCGCGGTGCTGGCGGCAAGAAGAAGGCTCAGAGCTGACTTTTTCATGGCTTTACTCTCCTGAAGGCGAAATGGTCGTTAACAGTTGTTGTCGTAATCTATAAGGTGCATAGCAAATACATCTTTACACTTAATTAAGCATTATGTGTGCCAGGTTCTTAACTGATTGAATTTGTTGTGGTAAGTGTTTTTTGGTGAACGTAAGCGTTTCGAAGGCGTTCAAAGTTTACGTCAGTGAACTGTTAATTGTTAAACGAGTGAACGAGGCATGTGGACATGAGCGTCATCTCTCTGGATGGATTGAACACCCTGATCGATAATCTGGAGGAAGGGGTTCTGTTCCTTGACGAAGACCGGCGGGTGCTAGCGATCAACAAGGCGGCGATGGACATGTTTGGCCGTGATGATGAGCACTTCATCGATGAAATTTGTCCCAGTGAACTGGTGGGCTCGACTTGCACCCGGGCCTGTGATCAGCAGGGCTACTGTTCCCTGGCCAAGACCGATGACGACGGACGCCAGGCTCGGGACATCGAACTGCGGCGGCCCGACAACACGACACTCTTTCTGCGTATGTGGGCCATGAGCCTGGCGGGCAGCGTGGGGCGGGCGCATTGCGCCATCGTGCTCAAGAACCGAACCCTGGAGCGACAGCTTGAGGAGGAAGTGAGTGAGCGCCTGCGCCTCGGTGGCCTGATCGGGCACAGCCTGCCCATGCAAGAGCTCTATAAGCAGATTTTGCGCGCTGCGGTCAGTGACGCCAGTGTGCTGATCGAAGGCGAAAGCGGAGTGGGCAAGGAGCTGGTATCCCGGGCGTTACATGAGAACTCGAATCGGGACAAGGAACCTTACGTGCGTGTTCATTGTGCCGCGCTGGCGGAAAACCTGCTGGAGTCCGAGCTGTTCGGCCATGCGCGCGGTGCCTTCACCGGTGCCGAGACGGCCCGCGCCGGGCGTTTCGAGGCCGCCGATGGAGGCACCCTGCTGCTGGACGAGATCGGTGAAATCTCCCCGCAGATTCAGGTGAAGCTGCTGCGCGTACTCCAGGAGCGTGAGGTGGAGCGGCTGGGTGAAAACAAGCCGCGTAAAGTGGATGTACGCATCATCGCCGCCACCAACCGGGATCTGGCCGCCATGGTCAGGGCCGGCAAGTTCCGCGAGGATCTCTATTACCGGCTGCGTGTTCTGCCCCTGCGGGTTCCCCCCCTGCGTGAGCGGCGGGAGGATATTTCTCTGCTGTCGTCTCACCTGTTGAGTACGATCGTCAAGCGCAGTCATGGCGGAGAGGTGCGGTTATCACCACAGGCGATACAGGCCATGGAAGCCTATCACTGGCCGGGCAACGTGCGCGAGCTTTCCAATGTTATTGAATATGCCATGGTGCACGTCAATGGTGCGGAGATACTGCCGCATCATCTCCCACAGGAAGTGCAGGTCCCCCCGCAGGCGCAAGCGGTGCAGGTTGAAGTTGCTCCGCCTGAGGTCCGCGCCAATGCCTTCTTGGCCGTACCGCCGGTTACCGAAGAACGCCTGAGCCTCGGTTTGACGCGTTACTACCACCGCCCCTCGGCAGAGGACGAAAAGGCCGCGATTTTGCAGGCGTTGCAGGAAACCGGTGGCAACAAGACAGCCGCCGCGGAAAGGCTGGGGATGTCCCGTACCACGTTATGGAAGCGTCTTAAGGGATATGACTTGTTGTAACGGGGCAGGGTTACAATCGCATAATCATGTTGCTGCGTATATTCCCAAATATCCTTATCGGCTGTTGATGAATCGTGTTTTGTCAAAATCGACGGAAAAACTGTGAAAAAGAAGGTGAACGGGCGTTAGCGGGAGCTGCTGCTTTTTACCCTTTAACCCTTTAACCCTTTAACCCTTTAACCCTTTAACCCGCATGAATAATAAGTCTTAATGATGGAGAATAGTGGGTTTTCGGTTAGGCACTATCTTCAGGAACGGGAATGTATGCAGGCGGGTTTTCATGGATGAGCGTAAAATTAAGATCATTGCCGATGACCGCGAACGCAGTAGCGGAGTGATGTCTGTATTGCAAAGTGACGGGCGTTGCGACCTAAGAATTCAACGTATGCCCGTTGGTGATTATCTAATAGATGAACGGGTATTGGTTGAACGTAAAACTCTCCCGGATCTGGTTGCCTCCATCAAAGATGGACGTCTATTCCGCCAGGCATTGCGATTGGTGGAGGCCGAGCCCTGGTGCGTTATCGTGTTGGAAGGTACGGTGAGTGATCTTGCTGGCAGCGGCATGCGCCGCGAGGCGATTCAGGGCGCGTTGATTACTCTGACTCTGTATCTGGGGATTCCGCTGCTGCGTTCCACGGGACCAGACGAGACTGCCCGGCTATTGATTTATATAGCCCGCCAAGGACGCACCTATAGTGGGGATGGTCCTCGACGGCATGGCCGCTTGCCCCGTGGCAAACGCCGTTTACAAATATACATCCTGCAGGGTTTTCCCAGTGTCGGGCCGCGAAGGGCGGCGCGGCTGTTGGACCGTTTTGGCACTTTGGATGGCATATTGAATGCGGAAGTCGAAGAGCTGTGTAAAGTAAAGGGTATTGGCTTATCCGTGGCCAGGGGAATCCACTGGGTGTAGATGGCGGTCAAAACCCGAGCATAATTGGCGAACAGCGGTAACCGGACAAAAGAGCTGCGGATAGCAAGTCAGAAGAAACAGCCAGCTACAACGAGTGACATCAAGAAAGAAATCGGGAAAATGGAGAGAGCCGTTGAGACAGGTGTGGCACCGGGTCTTGACCTCGACAGTCCCCCGATACCACACCCCAAGACCGTGCAAAAGCACGAGCATGGATAGTATG
>JAJRWE010000197.1 GCA_024276955.1 Gammaproteobacteria bacterium | reverse complement strand
CCCTCGATAGCGCCCTGCGCTGAAATCGCATCGCCACGGAAATCCACCCCGGCCATCACCGGGCCGAACAGCTCGGCCTGAACCCGCAGATAGTCACGATCAAAACGGTAACCCGACTGCCCCCACAGCAGGCGCCGGCGCTCGACGGCGGCGAGGCCGTCGATGCGCTGCTCCCACAGGCTGAGACCGGCCAGGATCTCGGGACCGGCCGAATCCCCCAGTGACGGCCAACCACCTGCGCTGGCGATGGCCTGCAGGGTCTCGCCCGCGGCACCGAGGGCGAGGCTGGCCAGGAGCTGTTGTACATCGAAGGGCGCGGTGAGGGTGTTGCCCCCGCCGGCGCGGGTTTGGTAATCGTTGAAGGCGAAGGCCTGATGCACCGGCGCCGGGTCAACGACGGCGGCCGCCACCAGCCCCTCGGACGAGGTACGCCGGTCATCGCCCGGGTAGGATTCAATGGAGACCTTGCCGTCGTCGACGTCAACCGGCGTGGTGATTTCCTCGGCGCAGGCAGTGAGCAACATGGCCACCATCAACGACCCGATAGACGCGACTTTCCGCAAGCTCAAATACATTCCCTTAAACTCCATTCAGTGTCATCTTGATAGTAGGGTTAAATACCGCAAAAAGAACGCTGTGTCACGCAGAGAACCTGGCCAGGCGAGGCATACTGGTAATATTCCCCAATATCGGCCTGCACGCGCCTTGCAATACCTCCGGCCCAGGTTTACAAAGGGATTCAAGCCCTTGCCCGAGGAACCTACCCATGACACACCATCTGCGGCGCCTGATCATCATCGCGCTCCTGCTCGCCATCGGCGCCGGGCTGGGCTGGTATTGGTCACAGCCAAAACCGGTGGCGGTACGTCTGCAACCCGTGGAACGTGGCAGCGTGCAATCCAGCATCGCCAACACCCGCGCCGGCACCGTCAAGGCCTGTCGCCGCACCCGCCTCACGCCGGCCATCGGCGGCCTGATCACCAACCTCCCGGCCAAGGATGGCGCCACGGTGAAAAAGGGCGACTTGCTGCTGGAGCTGTGGAACCACGACCTGGTCGCCCAGGTGGAACTGGCCAAACGTGAGGCCGAGGCCAACCGCGACCGTGCCACCGAGGCCTGTGTGGTGGCGGACGTGGCCAAGCGCGAGGCCGACCGCATGGTGCGCCTGCGCAAGCAGAACATCGCCTCCGAAGAGGTCACCGAGCGCGCCGTGGGTGAGGCCAAGGCCAAGGCGGCCGCCTGCCAGGCGGCCAAAACGGCCAACCTGGTCGCTGATGCGCGCATCCAGGTCGCACGCGAAAACCTCGAACGCACCCTGATGCACGCCCCCTTCGACGGCATCATCGCCGAGGTCAATGGCGAGCTGGGCGAATACGTTACCCCCTCACCGCCAGGCATCGCCCCCCTGCCGGTGGTGGATCTCATCGACCCCACCTGCCTGACTATTTCCGCGCCCATCGACGAGGTGGACGCGCCCGCCGTAAAACCCGGCCTGAGCGCCCGCATCAGCCTCGACGCCTTCCCTGGCGAGAGCTTCGCGGGCCGCGTGCGGCGCATCGCCCCCTATGTGCTGGAGATCGAGAAACAAGCGCGCACCGTGGACATCGAGGCCGACTTCACCAATCCTGCCGACACCACGCGCCTGTTGCCCGGCTACAGCGCCGATGTGGAGGTCATCCTGCAGACACGCGAAGATGTACTGTATATCCCCACCGAGGCACTACTGGAAGACAATCGCGTGCTGGTGTTCGACCCGGACAGCGAAACCCTGCAATCGCGCCAGGTGGAAACCGGCCTGTCCAACTGGAAGTTGACGGAGATCACCTCGGGCCTGGAGGAAGGTGAACGAGTGGTGCTGTCGGTGGATCGCAAGGGCGTGGAGCCCGGAGCACTGGCAACGCCGGAACCAGCCAAATGATCGACCTGGAGAACATCCAGCGCATCTTCCCGGTGGGCGACCAGGAGGTGCACGCCCTGCGCGACATCAACCTGCACATCGACGCCGGCGAATACCTGTCCATCATGGGGCCGTCCGGCTCCGGCAAGTCCACCCTGCTCAACCTGCTCGGCCTGCTCGACCGCCCCACCGCCGGCCGCTACCGGCTCGATGGCCAGGACGTCACCACCCTCAGCGACAACCAGCAGGCCCACCTGCGCCGCGAGCGCATCGGCTTCGTGTTCCAGTTTTTCCACCTGGTGCCACGCCTGACGGCGGCGCAGAACATCGAGCTGCCGATGGTGCTGGCGGGCCTGCCGGTGGACGCACGCCAGCTGCGCGTGCAACAGGCGCTGCGCGACATGGGCATCAGTGACCGCGCCGGCCATCGCCCGGATCAACTCTCCGGCGGCCAGCGCCAGCGCGTCGCCATTGCCCGCGCCACGGTGATGCAGCCCGGCCTGCTGCTGGCCGACGAGCCCACCGGCAACCTCGACCGCGCCTCCGGCAAGGACGTGGTGGACATCCTTGAAACACTGCAACGGCGCGGTATCACCCTCATCGTCGTCACCCACGACCCGGAGCTGGGCGAACGCGCACAACGGCGCCTGCACATGGTGGATGGCACCATCGTCAACGACACGGCCAAGCCGTGAGAAGCATCGATATCGCCCGCTATGCACTGGGTTCGCTCAACGGCGCACGCAGCCGCACGGCGCTGATGCTGCTGGCCATGTCCATCGGCGTGGCCTCGGTGCTGGTGCTCACCTCGCTGGGCGAGGCGGCACGGCGTTATGTCTCGGGTGAATTCGCCTCACTGGGCACCAACCTGGTGATCGTCCTGCCGGGGCGCACGGAAACCGCTGGCGGCGAACCATCGATGCTGATTGGCGACACGCCGCGCGCGCTGACCCTTGGCGATGCCCAGGCGCTGCTACGCTCGTCACTGATACGGCGTGTCGCCCCGCTCAATATCGGCTCGGCGCCGGTATCCTATGGTGGGCTGGAGCGCGACATTCCCATCTGGGGCTCCACGGCGGAGCTGCTGGAAATACGCCACTGGAAAATGGGGCTGGGCCGCTTTCTGCCCAAGGCCGAGTGGGATCGCGCCAGCCCGGTGTGCGTGCTGGGGCAAAAGGTGCGCAAGGAGCTGTTCGGCAACCAGCCGGTGCTGGGCGAATGGGTGCGCATCGGCGACCGGCGCTTCCGCGTCATCGGCATCCTGGAATCGGCCGGCGAATCCCTCGGCGTCGCCGTAGAAGATATGGTCATCGTGCCGGTCGCCTCGATCCAGAGGCTGTTCAACACTTCATCACTGTTCCGCATTCTGGTGGAGGCGCGCAGCCGCGAGGCCATCCCCCGTGTCATCGAGCACATCACCCGTACCATCCGTGAGCGCCATCAGGGCGAGGAAGATATCACCGTCATCACGCAAGATGCCGTACTGGCCACCTTCGACAATATCCTCCAGGCTCTGACCCTCACCGTGGCGGGTATTGCCGCCATCAGTCTTGGCGTGGCGGGCATCCTGATCATGAACGTGATGCTGGTGGCGGTGGCGCAGCGTACCACCGAGATCGGTCTGCTCAAGGCACTGGGGGCGCCGGGGCGACAGATCATCAATCTGTTCCTCGCCGAAGCGGCCCTGCTGTCCTTGCTCGGTGCGGGGTTGGGGTTGGTGATCGGCCAGATCGGCAACGGGCTGATCGGCTATATTTATCCCGACCTGCCCATGGGCACACCCCTGTGGGCCTTCGTCGCCGCCATCGGCGTAGCCCTGGGCACCGGTCTGCTGTTCTCCTTACTTCCGGCGCGGCGCGCGGCGAGGCTGGATCCGGTGCAGGCGCTGGCGCGGCGGTGATGGTGATGCGTAATCCGGTCGCAAACAACCCTCGCGGGGTTTACGTGAAGAGACTGGATAATACAAACCGTAGGGTGGGCACCGCCCACCGGGATGCGCTGGCCAGAAAATTCGGTGGGCAATGCCCACCCTATAAACTTTACCCTCACCCCAGTAGGAGCGGGCCATGCCCGCGAAATGTGCCTTTCTTGCCACAGAGGCACGGAGAACACAGAAAAATAATTGATTTATTTTTCTCCGGGCCCTCCGTGCCTCTGCGGCAAACAGTCTTTTATCGCGGGCATGGCCCGTTCCTACGGAATCGTCACAGCGGGGGGCATCATGCTCACCCGTGACCTCGTCCGTCTCTCCTTTTCCTCCATCGTCGCCCACCGTCTACGCAGCCTGCTCACGGTGCTGGGCATCAGCGTCGGCATCGGCGCGGTGGTGCTGCTCACCTCCATCGGCGAGGGCATCCACAAGTTCGTACTCAGTGAATTCACCCAGTTCGGCACCACCCTGATCGGCATTAACCCAGGCAAGGCCACCACCTTCGGCACCTCACTGGGTATCATGGGCACGGTACGGCCACTGAGCATCGACGACGCCGAGGCCCTGCGGCGAGTGCCACACACCCGCGCCGTGGTAGCCGCCACTCAGGGTAATGCTGAGGTCAAGGCCGGTGCAAAAACCCGTCGTACCACCGTCTATGGCATGGGTGCGGACATGCCCGAAGCCTTTTCCATGAAAGTGCAACTGGGCCAGTTCCTGCCCCATGACGACCCGCGTTCACCGCGAGCCTTCGCCGTGCTGGGCAGCAAGCTGAAAACAGAACTGTTCGGCACGGAAAACCCGCTGGGCAAAAAGATCCGCATCGGCGGCGACCGCTACCGGGTCATCGGCGTGATGGAGAGCAAGGGCCAGGTGCTGGGCATGGATCTGGATGACACAGTCTACATTCCCGCCGCGCGCGCACTGGACATGTTCAACCGCACCAGTCTGATGGAAGTGGATCTGCTCTACGAGGAAGGCGCGGACGTGGATGAAGTGGTCGCCAGTATCAAGCGCATCCTTATCAGCCGCCACGGCCGCGAAGACTTCACCATTACCACCCAGCAACAAATGATGGACGTATTGGGCAATGTACTGAACGTATTGACCTTCGCCGTCGGCGCCCTGGGCAGCATCTCCCTGCTGGTGGGCGGCATCGGCATCCTCACCATCATGACCATCGCAGTGAAGGAGCGCACCGGCGAGATCGGCCTGCTGCGCGCCCTGGGTGCGGAACGCGGCCAGATCCTGCTGCTGTTTCTCGGCGAGGCGGTAGTGCTGGCCGCCATCGGCGGTATCGCCGGGCTGATCCTTGGCGTCGGCGGCGCACAGCTGCTGACCCTCGCCCTGCCCGCCCTGCCGGTGCACACACCATGGTCCTACGTGCTGGCGGCGGAGGCAGTGGCGATTCTTATCGGCGTCGCCGCCGGCGTACTGCCCGCGCGGCGGGCGGCGGCGATGGACCCGGTGGAGGCCTTGCGGACGGAGTAATACGGTAGGTATGGGGTTCATGAAAAACCTTCACCAACCTACCGAACTACGCCACATTCAGCATTGAAAACAAGTCGCCGTAGAACTCAACAGAGAATGAAACGTCCAGAGATCAAATAAACGTCTTCAACAAATCCGAGAATTCCGGTGTTCGCAAATAGCCGTAGGACTTGTGATTGATACCGCCCCAGTCATTCATTACCAGATCATCCCTGACCTTTACGCCGGCATAGTTTTTTTCGTAGTCATCACTCAGGTGGATATCCAGGGCGACGGGGTCGCGCCGGTCGGCAAGGTTGGTCCATTTTTTGACAATGCTGGGCGTGCGGATGAACGGACTTTCCTTGACGATCATGTGTTTGACATGCGGCAGACCAAGCGGTGAACCAATAGTCACAAAATGCTCGACCGACAGGGTTGGATCTTTTCGACCCAATTCACGCAACACATCATAGGCAATAATGGTACCCATGGAATGCGCCACCAGCATCAGGCGTCTGTCACGATTCTCAGTAATGACCTTGGCCAGACGGCCGCGCAGTTCCTTGCGTATGGCCTCTTCCTTGTAATAGCGATACAGGTCCGGCAATTTCCCCTTTAAAACCTTTTCCGCCGTGTTATCGATATCCAGTTTGTTTTTCATGAAATCCAGGAAGTCACCACCCACATCCAAAACACGCGAGCGAAGATAATCCATCCAGCCATCCTTGTAATATCTCAGGTCTCCCGGCTTTGCCTCACGATAGGCATCCGGCTTGGGATCAGGGGCCGGGTACATGACATCGGCCCAGTAGACGGACAGGAAATCCACTGACTTGACCGGCACACGGCTGTTCTTGTTCAGCCCTTCGACCATCGACTCTTCCCACCACTTTGCCAGCGTTTCCTTTTTCGGTTTGTTGGCCAGACCATGAATACCGATGATCAACTTGCTCGATTTATTTTCGCTCATTTTCCCTTTCTCTCTTTGATTTATTCCACCAAATGATGCTAACGCCGCCGCCCATAGGATGCAAAGTCTGGCGCAATAGTGGTCATATGGCACTTTTGGGGGGGCGGCAAAAAGAGGAAGACATGCGCAATGCAATGGCTGCCGGGATGGCGACACGGCGGATAATCGACTTCAGGTTAACGATTCAGCGCGATTTCCCGCAGACGCTGACAGTCTGATTCCCTGCGCATGACATCCTTCATGGCCTTTTTGAAAAAGGGACGCAGGGTGGATTTCAGGTGTTTTACCGCCTCACGGGTTGGGATGTTTTTCAGACAACAGAAGATCGCCAGCGCATAGGTCACGTCGAACTGGGACAGGTAGTTTTCACGCTCGACGGCTGGCCCGGAACAGCTGCCGCAGGAACGGATCTTGGCGGTATTGGCGCTGTCCGCCATGGCCACACCGAAGCCCATGAACACGGCCAGCAGCTCGGTGACATGGGGCCAGTTTTCTTCGCCGCCGGGCGGGGGCTCGTTGGCCGTGGTGCCGAGATAATGGGCCAGGGTATGCGCGAAGTGGGCGATCATGACTTCCGGGTCACGTAGCTGGTCGAGACGATAGATGACCGGCAGGGCTTGCGCCGCGTCCACCGGAACAGGCGTCACATCCTCCATCGTCCGGATCAGATCTTTCGCGGGCACGGCCGGCGGTGGCAGGCTTTCCACGGTCTCCTCGTCCACCAGCCGGAAGGGCCAGTGTTGCATACCGGCGTAAAGTCTGACCTTGTCGAAGACCAGCCTGGCCACGCCCTCAGCGCTGGATTCGCTGCCGGGAAAGTGTTCGTTGCTGGGCGTTACCAGGATGCTCTGGTCGAGAAACAGCCGCGCGTCGAAGTTGCGCAGCGCCCAGGCGAAGCTGTCGAACGTCCACTGCACGGTGATTTCATCGAGTAATCGGGGCGGTTTCAGGAAAGGAAACACGATACGGCCTCTGTGTCGACATGGGATTTAGGGCACTTCTAATAATAGATTGTGGCCTCTAGAAAGACCGTAGCCTACTATTGCTTCGGCTGGATATCGAGTGAAAGCATGTGCTCGAAAATCACGAAAGACGACTGTTGTGCGTTGGCCAATGCCTGTTCGATGGCGGCGCGGCCTTTTTTCGGCGTGCCACTTTCCAGCAGACCACGGTAGAAGCGTTCGTAAAAATGGTCCGGCTCGACACGCACCTCGACCTGCAGGCGCAGGCCCGGACGGGGCAGTGTATGTGCATAGACGATATCCACGAAGTCCCCCGGTGCGATGCGGGTGTCGTAGATCTCACGGGACAGATCCGGCGTTGTCTCACGGCCGATGATGGCCTCACGCAGGCTGCCGGCAATGTGCTCCCCGGCCGCATCGACCAGTTGCGCCTGGACAAAGACCTTGGGGGTCACATAGGTGGGGAAATTGTGCCCGGTGCCGCTGTTGAGCACGCGGATGGTGGCCTTCAGCGTATCACCGACCTTGAGCGGATTCTGCGGCCCGACAACGGAGATAGTCACCGCCTTTTTCACCATCTCCGGGTCGTGAATGCCGCGCCACAGGTGACGGCGATCGGGCATGTGGCAATCCTGGCACTGGATGCCTCGGGTGGCATAGTCACTGGCCAGCCATTCGTTGTAGGTGTTCTCCATCAGCTTGCCGTTGAGTGCATAGTCGCCGGGCGGAAATTGGTGGCAATGCGCGCAGAAGGCGGATTTGCCAAAGGCCGTTTGCGCGCTGAATCCGGCGTGCGCCGAGGATTCGCTTTCACCGCGAGCGGGCGGGCCGAAGCGCTGGTGACTGCGCACATGACAGGCGGCGCAGGTCAGGCCCTGATGCTGCAGGCCGGCATCGAAGGCCGGGTTCTCCACCCAGGCGCCATCCACTGGCTGTTGCAGCAGCGGCTGTTGTTCCGTCAGTGGTGCATGGCAGCGCCAGCACATGCGTGCCGTGGCGGGATCGTCCGCGCGCATATCCACTGTCTGCCCCGCCACACCCGGGCCCATGGCGCGGCTGTGCAGGGTGGTTTTCCAGTCTTCATATTGGCGTGGATGGCAGACACCGCAGTCGGCGGCGGATAGCGAGGACTCTAACGGGGAGTAGTCTTTTGGTGGAGGACCCTGCGGGGGAATGGTGTCACCTGGCCAGTGACGGGCCAGGAAATCCGCTTCCTGTGGTGTCGGCCCCACGGCTTGCGAGGCCAACGCGGGAAGAACCACCGCGACCAGCAGACTGGCGCAGACTAACTTCCGAATGAGGCCGATGTTAGGTCGTTTGTGTTCGATGATGATATTCAGCATCACGGCTGCCCCCTGAAGCCCCCTCTCCCGAGGGAGGGAAAGGGGATTGCCCATCAAAAGGCCTGCAATTACATGCCGCAAGGATTTTTGTGCTTCATGCCGCAGGGGTTATCAGACTTCATGGCGCAGGGATTGCCGTGCTTCATACTGCAAGGATTTTGCATCTTCATGTCACAGGGGTTCTTGTGTTTCATGTCGCAGGCATTCTCATGCTTCATGCCGCAGGGGTGATCATGCTTCATGCCGCAGGGGTGATCGTGCTTCATTCCGCAGGGATTATGCATTTTCATGCCGCCCTTCATGCCACAAGGATTGGCCTTCATCGCCGCGCGGAAGTCTTTCTGTTTAACATCGGTCACATAGGCCGCCAGCGCCGCGAGTTCGCGTGAATCCCAGGCCAGGGGCTTGGAGGCCATGGGCGCCAGCATACAGAACTGGACGAATTCATCGGCATACAGCTCACCACTGACGCCGGCACGTACCTTGGCCATGCCCACGGGGTGCGGATAGGGTTTGGCGAAACCGGGCTTGAACAGGTCATTGGTGGTGTGGCAATCGTTGCAGGTGGTCTTGTTCGGGCTCAGAGAGGGATCACGGAAGAGTGTCTCACCTTCCTTCACCAACTGGGCACGGGAAACCCCGGAAAACAGTACGGTACCGGCAGGACGCTTGATCAGTTTGGCGTCAATGCGGTCCGCGGCCATGCCACCACAGGGATTCTTGTGCTGCATGCCGCAGGGATTGTGCATCTTCATATCGCAAGCATTTTTGTGCTTCATGGCACAGGGGTTGTCGGATTTCATGGCGCAGGGATTGGCCTCGGCCACCTGCATCATAGGCAGAGTCTGTCCAGCCCAGCTGTTGCTCATCAGCAACATGGCCAATAGAAAAAAGGCACTCATCGTTAGTCTTTTCATGACATCTCCTGGGTGATCGTTTCTGTGCAAAAGGTTATCGCTCTGAACCAATGGACAAGGCCATACATCCATCCACAGGCTGAAAAACACCACAATGACACACTGTCACCTGTGCTGCATATTCGTTACATTTTTTCCGGACAGCGATACCGGCAGCAACGGTATTTTTTCATCTCATCAGGATGCGGGGAATTTGCTAGACTCAGGGTATTACCCGAGGGGGCCAGTAACAATTCTCCGCAGCCTTCATATAGCTCCGTTATCTCATCGCATTTTCAAGGAAATACACAATGAACAGGAAAGTCATTGTCTTGGCGGTACTGCTCAGCGTTACGACGCCAGTGATCAGTCTTGCGGCTCCGACAAATTCCGTAGAAGAAAACATGGTGACGGAAATCGGACTTGCCGGTACAAACCCGGACAGCGTACTTGAAGAGATCGAGAGCAGCCCGCTGGAAAAGGCCGCCGTCACTGCGGCGGCCGGTGCGGCCATCGGCTCGGTATGGCCGGGCCCCGGTACCGCCATTGGCTTTGTGGTCGGCGGCATTTACGGCTTTTTCTTCCGTTAACCCGGACAATTCTCCCTCCTTGCGGAGCACGGCATGAATATCGGTTCCCGCTTCAGCGAATTCGGCATGACGGGCGCGTTTTTCTGGATTGCCCAGATCATCTATTTCGCCCTTGTGCATGACGCAGAGTTACAGCAACTGGTACCAGGCTGGATCGCGTCACTCAACCACTATCAAACCCTCACCGAGGCCCTGCCGCAGACCTTCAAGGACGTCGCCGGCTCACTGCTCACGGCCTTTGGCCTCATCGGCATCTTCGTTACCGGACTGATTCTCAACCTGCTCGGCTCCTATTTCTTCCTCTTTGAGGACATCTATCTCAATCGTCACCTGAAAAAAAACCATGACTGGCTGGACAAGATGGTCGACGAATGCCCCGGCGCTGTGCGTGACGACTACCTCAGACTGCGCAAGGAATTCGGTGCCAACATCTTCGTTTCCGCCCGGCAGGGTCTCAAACGCCTGCTACTCACCGGCTGTTGTACGAGGGTGCAGTCTTTCCTGTTTTCCTATATCCACGTCTTCGGCGACAACGGCTCACCGGAAGTCCTCAGCGACCACGTGCACCTGTGGCGCACGGCACGCGCCATCGGCATTACCTTTTGGGTACTGAGTGTCGAGATTCTGGTGTTTGGCCTGCATGGCTCGGAATGGGTCGCCATACTGGTGTCCATAGCGCTGTTCCTGGCCGCTATCTACACCACGCTGCGTTCCTACAACCGCATGTGCCACACCCTGTTCACCCTGGCTTGTGCCACCTATGGCAGGCAGCAGGAAAAGTGAGCGCTTGAGGTCAAAGGCAAAAGAACCGGTCTCTAATTCGGCTTTCTTGTAGGGGTGGCCCCTCAGGCCGCGATAGATTTCCCAGCCTCGCTTCGCGGCCTGAGGAACCGCTCCTACGCGCCGAGTGATTAGCGTTGAAACTGGATATTGTCGATCAGGCGCGCCTCGCCCAGCCAGGCGGCGGCGAGGATGACCAACGCCGTGTCCGCCACCGTGGCAGGCTGCAGATCATCGGCACGGCACACGGTAAAATATTCCGGACAGAAACCAGCCTCATTCAGGATCTTCTCGGCATCGGATTCGATAGCGGCAATATCTCCCTCGCCGGATATCAGCCGCTCTTTGGCGGCCTGCAATGTCCGGTACAAGGCGGCAGCCCGCTGCCTTTCTTCCGCGCTAAGGTACTGATTACGCGAACTCATGGCCAGCCCACCGGCCTCGCGCACAGTGGGGACGCCGAAAACCTCGATAGGAAAGCACAGCTCGGCGGTAACACGCCGGATCACCAGCAACTGCTGATAGTCCTTTTCGCCAAACACCGCCACATCCGGCTGTACCATGTTAAAAAACTTGGTCACTACGGTGGCCACACCGACAAAGTGTCCGGGGCGAGACACGCCGCAGAGGATGTCGGAAATGCCCGGAACCTCAACCCGCGTCACATTCTCAACACCCGCCGGGTACATCTCTTCCTGTGAGGGAAAAAACAGCAAATCCGCCCCGCTCTCCACCAGCTTCTGCCGGTCGGCCTCGAAGGTGCGTGGATAGCGCTCGAAGTCGCCACCGCTGGCATCACCGAATTGCAGGGGATTGACGAAGATGCTGACCACCACACGATCAGCATGTTGTTTTGCCGCCTCAAGCAACTGCAGGTGGCCGGCATGCAGATTGCCCATGGTCGGCACCAGGGCGATACGCGCGCCGGACTGCCGCCTTAGGCTGACTTGCCGACGCAGATCGGCAATGGTGGTGACCGTCTGCATAACTAAAAACTGTGCGCGGCGGTGGGGAAGCTGCCGCCTTTGACGGCCTGCACATAGGCCACCACGGCGGCAGAAATGTCGCCACCATCGGCAAGAAAATCATGACTGAAACTGGGCCGTTTACCCGGCGTGATGCCCAGCATGTCGTACAACACCAGCACCTGCGCATCCACGTCCGGCCCGGCGCCGATGCCGATCACCGGGATCTCCACGGCACGGGTGATCTCCGCGGCCAGGGTGGCGGGCACGCATTCCAACAGCAGCATGTCGGCACCGGCGGCCTGCATGGCACGGGCATCGCCGATCATGTCCAGTGCGCTGGCCTCGTCGCGGCCCTGCACCCGATAGCCGCCCTGCTTGTGCACCGATTGCGGCAACAGGCCCAAATGTGAACACACCGGAATACCGCGTGCGGCCAGCGCCTGCACCGTCTCCAGCAGAACACTGCCACCCTCCAGCTTGACCATCTGCGCGCCGCCCTCTTTCATCAGGCGGCCGGCGCTGTGCAGGGCCTGCTCGGGCGTGGCGTCGGCCATGAAGGGCATGTCCACCATCAGCAGGGCCCTTTCACTGCCAGCACGCACCGCGCGGGTATGATAGATCATCTCGTCGAGACTCACCGGCAGGGTGGTTTCCTGACCCTGCACCACCATTCCAAGAGAATCGCCGACCAGCAGGATCTCCACCCCGGCGGCATCAAGAATGTGCGCGAAGCTGGCGTCATAGGCCGTTAGGCAGGCGATTTTCTCGCCCCCCT
>JAJRWE010000196.1 GCA_024276955.1 Gammaproteobacteria bacterium | reverse complement strand
TGAGGGTTTGCAATTCCTCGTCGAGGGCCGGGTCAAGGTGATCGCCGACCTGCCACAGGGCGAGGTTGGCCTCTTCGTAGAGTCCCTTGTAATAGCGGATCTTGCCCAGATAGAACCAGGCGCGGTCGTGTACCTCGGGGCTGTTTTTTTCCTCCAGCAAGACCATGAACAGACGCTCGGCGTCGTCGTGCAGGCCGTAGGAGAGGTAGATACCAGCCAGCAGCAGCTGTGCCTCGGCGTCGTGGTGCTGGAGCAGTTCACGCTCGCGCGCGGTGAGCAGATGCACGGCGGCGGAATAGTAGTTCTGCTGGTAGAACTGGTACAGGGCCTCACCGTAGTAGAGGTCACGCACCACCTGTGGCCCGTCGCCGGCGTGGCTTTGTGCCGTCGGCAGCAGGCCGGCGCCAAGCAGGGCGGCGCCCAGCAGCAGATTTGGCAGCCGACTTGGCAGCAGGAAGCGGGCAGTGGATTTCAGGGCACTGAACATAGTGATGGGCAAGGCGCTGTTCCGGTTCCTATTCCCATTCCCGGACGACGAATTCCGGCTGTAGCTTGGAGGTGACGTCGCGGATCTTCAGTTCCATGAATTTGGCCGCCGCGCTCTTCTTGAATTTAACCGTGGTGGCGCGGCGGTAGTCACGGTTGTTGGGGCCGGGGCCGGTGAAGGTGGCGATGAGTTCATGTTCGCCGCTTTTGACGTTGCCCAGCCACAGGCGCTGCACGCCGCCGCGCTGCAAGGCATCCAGCTCGCGTTTGGTGTAGAGGTGGTTGGCGACCTCTTTGTCATCGATTTTCAGTTGCACCGAATCGAGGCGAAAATAGCTGCCCACGTCGATGGAGAGGAACACCGCCAATTGGGTGTTGGAGGGGAACAGCAGTTCTTCTTCGAGGATGAATAGGTCACGATTGAGGGCCTTGGCCTGCTTTTTCAGGTCCTGCACACGGGCGTCGAGACTGCGTTTCTTTTCCACTGCGGGAGCGGGCTGGACGGCCGCAGCCTGAGCGGGTGCGGTTTCGTCAGCTGCCGGGACGGGCTCCGAAGGAACGCTCGCTGCCGTTGTCTCGCCGGCTGGGATCTGTGCTGACGGTACGCCGGCCGGGGCCTCTGCCGCAGGAATGGCTGCGTCGGTCGGTGCGCTGTCGGTGCCGGCTCCGATGGGTGCCGCGACGGCGGGCAGGCCGGCGGACAGTATCAACAGGGCCGCCGCCAGCGTGAGACGGCTCAAGCCCTGTCGCAGGCGTGCCAGAGGAAATGGGGAGTGGTGCGGGGTAGACATGATGGATTCCTTGCTCAATACCAGATCGAGACGAATAGGCGTAGGACGTAGGCGGAGAAGCTGTACAGGGGTTCGGTACCCGGAGTGAGCCCTTCCGCACGCAGATCACGGAAGTCCTGATAGTTGAACTGCATGTAATTGTATTTGGCGTTCAGGCTGCCCTTGTCAATGAAGCCCCAGCCATGACGGGCAAAGTGGTAGCTGGCGCCGAGGCCGATGCCGTGGCTGTAATAGGTGCTCAGTTCCTTGTCGCGGGCCAGATAATTCTGCGCATTCTGACGTGGAAACAGGTCGCTGTAGAAGTCGGCACGGGTCTGGGTGTAGTAGCGATAGCTGGCCTCCAGCGTCCAGGCCTTGCCCAGCGGATGGACGTAGCCGACTTCACCAATCATGGCATCGATGCCCCAGGTATCGATAAAGCCACGTATCTCACCGTGCACGACGGCGCGATAGGGCAGGTAATACAGTGCCTTGAGGCCGAGGGCGTGGCTGGTGCGGGTGTTGGGGTACTGCTCTGTCTGGCGCTGATAACCGCCGCTGCCATCGAGATAGCGCACCGAGCGATAGGGGTTGTTGAGATAGCCCTCATCGGTGACCAGTTCGTAATTGAGGTCGATGAGCGAATTCTTGCTCAATACCTGTGACAGGCCCAGACGGAAGCGTTGGCGATCGGCCGTCTCTTTAAAGTTGGGGTCGATGTTACCGGCCTTGTCGGCACGTCGGCGGATGGTGTCCCAGCCCTGGCCATAGCCCAGGCTGACGGTGGTCAGATCACCAAACATGGAGTGACTGATGCCGAAGGTGGCCGAGTTGGCGCTGAAGTCACTTTCTTCACTGTTGGTCATGGAGAGGTTGAACAGGGTCTTTTCATATAAAAAATCGCCGCCCACGGTCTTTTCTTCGCGATATTCGGTATACGGGCTGGCGGTGGTCACCACGTCGATGGAGGCGCTGGAGATGGAGTCCACATAATAGTTACCGAACAGCGAGGTGTATTTTCCCAGCTGTTTGCGCGCCAGCAGGGAGGGGCCGCTGACGTCCAGGCCGCCGCCGGAATAGGCGTGGTAAAGGGCGTCGGCGCGGTCTTCCGGCAGCACCGCCGCCGTCAGCGGCAGACAAAAGCCCAGCACACCCGCCACCAGCAGGCCCCAACGAAAACCGTTGCGGGCATCAGTTGCAGCCGCAGCCACCGCCACCCCCTCCTTCGGCGCCACGCGCACCCTCGCGCGCCTCATAGACGTGATTGACGTAACTGTCGGCCACCGGGTCGCGCGAGAAGCTCATGATGGGGTCGGCCAGATTGGCGCGCTCATAGGGCTTGACCCACGGCTCGATGCCGCTGCAGCCGGTCAGCATTCCGGCGGCCAGCGCGAGCAGCAACGCGCTACAGAGGGAGGGGCGTAGTGCACGTCTCATTCGCGGATCAACTCCTTGACCTGTTGGCGGTATTCGTCTTCGTAACCGGGCAGGTAACCCTTGTGCACGAAGCGTACGGTGCCGTCACGGTCGAGGATCACCGTGGTGGGCATGGCCACCACATTGTAGAGTTTGCTCACCGTGTTGCGGTTGTCGAACAGCACCGGGAAGGTGACCGGGATTTCCTTGAGCATATCCAGCGCGGCGTTGGAGTCCTCTTCCACGTTGACGCCCAGCAGGGTGAAGCCGAGGTCGCTATAGCGGTCGTGAAGTTCCTCCAGCAGGGGCATTTCCTGCCGGCAGGGGGCGCACCAGGAGGCCCAGAAATTGACCATCACCACTTCGCCACGCAGTTCGCTGAGCTTGATGTTTTCGCCGCTGCGGCTCTTCAGGGTGAAGTCGGGCGCGGCGGCGCCGACATCCAGGGCCAGGGCACTGCCGGCCGTCAGCAGGCTCAGCAGTAGGGTCAGGGTCGGAATAATTCGGTTCAGTCTGTTCATCGGGTTACCTCTTATTACTTCTCATTGGGGCCGGGTCAGAAAAAGATGCTCAAGCCAGCGGTGGTCTCGAGATTGTGCAGGGTCTTGCTGTAGCCCAGCACGTCGATGTCAAAGACGTGGTCACGCACGTCGATGTGCAGGCCCAGCCAGTCGGTGGCGAGAAAGCGATAGCCGGCGCCGAAATTGATGGTGAAGCGGTCGTCGCCGGCGAAGGTGGTCGAGCCGGCGCCAGCGATGACATACAGCGCCGTGCGGAAGGCCCAGTTGCGGGTGACGAAGGCCTCGCCGGGCAGCAGGTTGTAACCCAGCGAGACGTTGTAATAGGACAGGATGCGGCCGCTGTCGGTCAGTGCCGGCAGGCCGCCATAGACGCGCTCGACACTGCTTTCGGTGGTCGTCGAGCGGCCATAGGTGGCCTCGAAGAACACCCCTTCGCTGATGTGATAGGCCAGACGCGCGCCGATCACCGCGTTGGCGCCGAAGTCCTCGGTGCTGAGCAGGCCGCCGAACACGCTGATCTCGAAGTCCTCGCTGTCGATTTCGTCGATACTCACCTCACGCCGGTCGATCTGCGGCTGGATGACCTGCTGTGCGGCGGCCTGATCGGTACCACCTTCGGCCGCCAGGGCCGTTGCGCTCCACAGGCAGGGCATGCACAGGGCGCTCAGAAGAAGAATGCGAAGCCTGCCTTCCATTCCTTAAATTCCTCGTTGTTGTCATCACTGGAAAAGGTGATGTAGCGGTTGAACTCCGCGCGCAGTATAAAGCGGCGCGATAGCCAGGTGCGCAGGCCCAGGCCCACGTGCGCGGTGAAATCGTTGCTGTCCTTGGGCGGCACCAGGGTGGTGCGCGGCCGGGTGCTGAGGTAGCCGCCGCCGAGACTGAAAAAGGGTGACACCCGCCAGCGTGGGAAGGGCTGGGAGAGCAGGTTCACGTTAAGCAGGTAGCTGGAGGAATAGTCACCCAGCACCTGTGCGCCACTCAGCTCGGCGGAGAGGTTGGCCGTGAAGGCGTAGCCGCCGTAGAGGCTGATCTCCGCGGCGTTATTGAACACCCCGCCGAGCAGGCCGAACTCCCAGCGGCGCTGGCTGAAGTCGCCCAGGGCGGGTTCTTGCAGGTGCGTATTTTCGCCGCTGGCGGTCAATGTCTTCTCCAGTTGCGCACGCGCCACCCAGCCGCGCTTGCCGTCGGCGGTGCGCACCTTGAACCAGTCGGTCTTGCGCTTCAGCACCTCGATAAAGTCGTCTCGATCCACCACATGAAACACCGGGTAGCCGACGCCGGGGCCGGTGTGCAGTTCGATGAAGGGATCGGCCACCTGCAGCAAGGCATATTCCTCCGCTGCCTGCGCGGGGATGGCCGCCAGCAGCATGAGTAGAACGATCCACGACGAGGTGGAAACAGATTGTCGGATACGGGCGGTCACGAATGCTTACAGCGGCTCGTTGTTGGCTTTATTGATGCTTCGCCCGGAATACAGCGCACGGCCGTGAACGGGGTCACAGGCCGTGACTCCGGACGGGGGCGCGTGGCCGGTCAGGCAGGGCGCCCTCGGCTGCCCGCCATAACCGCAATTGGATTGCGGCCGTGACGGCGCTCATCTTAACGATTCCAGCACCATACGGCCAGTACGGTTAAGTCTTTTTTCGCGGTGCCGGTCAATTCAGCGGCGCATCAAACGGGTTGTTGTAATACTGGGCACCGATGTCCAGCCACTCGGCGATCAGGCGTAGCTCGGTGGCGCTGAGATAGCCGAAGTGATCATCCGTGGGGTTGAGGAACTTGGCCATGAAGGTGCCTCCGCGGGAACCGAAGGCACGCATGGCCCGGCTCTCGACGGGTATCGGCTCCAGGTCGAACAGTGGGATACGACTGATTATTTCACCGGTAATGGGGTCGATGGTTTCCTGATACAACTGATTGCCATCCTCATCGAGCCGTGGGACTTCCTGTGTCACGTCCACCAGCCTGCCATCGCTGTTGAGAATCTGCTGATTATCCGGGAACAACAGCTCGCGGTAAGACTTGAAGTGGTCGGCATTGATGTCCGAGGGGCCGTCGCTGAGATCCAGTTGGGCCGCCGGCACCCGTGCTGCATTGGCGTTGGCCGTATCCACGCTATTGTGGCAGTTGGTGCAGGTGCGGTCGCCAATCACCACGCCATCGGTGTCCGTGACCAGCCTGGCCTGACCCCACAGGGGATGGATGTGGGTTTCGTAGTTGATGATGGTACGGCAGTTGGCGTCCCAGTTGTCCTGGCAGGCGGACTTGGCGGGCGCATTGGTGCCGAAGTAGACGAGTTCCGGGTCGTCGTAGCGCAGATCAATGGCCGGTGCCGGGGCGGCAGAGGGGTCCGTCCACCATTCGTCCACAGAAATCAGATTTACTGAAGGACTGAGCTGCCGACAGAGTGTCAGGGTATTGAGATCACCACAGAGCAGGCGGATGCGGGCCTCCGCCATGGTTTCACCCATTTCTGCTACCAGGTCGGCGTGGGTGCCGGGAAAGGGCGCGCCGCTGGTGGCCGCGCCAACGTTCACCGGCGTTGGTGCATCGGCGGCGCCGTGCGACAGCGGCGCCGTGCCATCGGCGGGACTGTGGTCGTGGCAGCCGTTGCAGGTCAGGGTCTCGCCGGGGCGCAGTTGCAGCCAGTTCTGGTGGCGGCCGCCGATGCGCCGGCCGTTCTTGTCCACCACACTGATGGCGAAGGGTACATTGGCGGGCACCTTGACCTGCACCGAGCCATCGGGCTGGATGGGTGCATAACCGATGATCTCGCGCATCCTCTGCCGGCCCGCGGCACCGAAGGCGTTGCGGTCGAAATTCAGTGCATCACGGTCGGGGATGGGCACGGACTTGACGACGCGAAGGAAGTGCGCCCGGCGCTCGTCGGCCGTGGCCAGGGTAGGGTTGGCCAGTTGCGCCAGACTGGTGATGCCCGTGGCGCTGCTGCCGAGCCTGTTGAAACGGCCATCGAAGTCGTAGACGCTGCGGATGTGCAGCAGGCCGACGCCCTCCTCGGCGAGGGTCTGATCCAGCTCGAAGCCAGCGACCCTGTCGTAGAGGGTGACCGGCTCGCGGCGCGGCGCGGCGACCACCGGCTCCTCGATGATCCAGCCCTTCTCGGGCACCACCACTGGCAGCTGGGTCTGCTGGTTCAGGTTGATGATGTAGATGCCATAGAGGGGAAGGGCCTCAACGGCGTCGGTGGGGATATTGGACGGGCAGGTGCGAGGGGTGCCATTGGTGTCCAGCAGGCGGCACGGGCTCCAGCTGGCCAGCACGCGGTTGGTGCCGTCCCACAGGGGATAGATGTTGCGGAAGCGGCCATTGGGGGAGATGCTGGCATCGGTACGCACGTCGAGATCCACCGCCGAGGTCTGTGCGGGACCGCTCAGCACGCCCTGCCGGGGCCATATGGGCTGGGTGTTGTCGACATAGTTGGCGATATCGATGAGCGCAGGCGCGCCGCTGCCTCGGCCTGCCGAGCCTGCGGAGGATTTGAGCATGGCGAGAACCCGGCCGTCTTCCAGCTGGCGTGGGCTGAGAAACTGCACATCATCCGCGCTGTCGTCGTGCACGCCATAGACCACCTTCAGCTCGGTGCCATCGGGGCGAATGCTGTACAGGCTCATGGTGTCGTGATTGCCCATGCGATCCCAGCGGGTAAAGAGGATCTCGCCCGAGCTGAGTACCGTGGGATCGAGATCGTGGCTCTGATTGAAGCTGATCTGCTGGATATCGGTGCCGCTGGCGCTCATTACGTGCAGCTGTGGCGCATGTTCGTTCAGGTTTTCGTCGAGGGCGCGAAAGCGGCTCTTGCCTTCCTTGCTGAGCACGATGCCGGAGCCTTTCTGGCGCGTGGAGGTGAAGACGATGCGGCCGTTCTCCGGCAGGTAGTGCGGGGCCAGATCATCGCCTTCGTCAGCAGAGATGTTCGAACGGATAATGCGCTGCGGACAATCACCGGTCGTGGTGTCGTATTCGTAGATGTCCCAGGTGGGCTCAATATCGTCGTCGGGATCAGGATCCGGCAGTTGCAGGGAGAAAATAATCTTACTGCCGTCGTAGGATGTCTCCAGATCGCGCACGTCACCCAGGCCCTGAGTCAGACAGAAGGTGATGTTGCGTTCGTCGGCCGAAGGTGAGGCGCGATCACGGTACCAGATATCGCCGCCCTCGGAGAACCCCAGAACCTCGCTGATATCCGTCTCCACCAATACCTCCTCATTGGTGTCCTGGTCGATCTCGGTGACGATGGGGCGTTTGATATAGGCAATGCCGAAGTCCTCGACCAGCTGCTCCGGCGGTACCTCCTCGCAGGCCGTTAGTACCAGCACGCCGGTCATGGCCATGCCCTGAATTAACCTGCGGGTTGTTTTTTCCATATACATTCTCACCAATTACCGGATTTGCCGTTGCTGTCTATAGCCCGGATATTTCATGAATTTGCATAAAGATCGCGCAAGACATTGGTTTCACAGGGCTCTTGGTTTGACAGAAAGTCTCGAAGAAGTCTCGTACCCAAGACACTCGCTCCGCTCGCGGGGCAGGCTCTATCGGTGATTACGAGCGACTGAGAGAATATTTCCTGTGGAATCAATGAACAAGCGAGATTGTGCATAATTTATGAAGTATCCGGGTTAATGTGCGCAAACAGCACGCCAGCCATATATTATTAATATCGCAGTGACCCACAGCCTGCCGAGACCGGAGTCACAAAGCGGGTATTCTAGCCAATTTAGGCACCTTACCCCTATCAGTAATCACGCCCATTGTATTGGCGGCCCTTTGGCCGGATTCGACAGGGGATGGCATGGTTTCTACTTCCATCAAAACGACGGGGTAATTAGGCCGCACCAATTTGGGCCGCTTCTTTTATCTATTTCCCTCTGGATTGCAGCGCCCTGAGCAATGGTGTCACGCCTGCCGAATGCTTAGGGGGGTGCTCTTTGCTGTCGAGGGAAAGTGATCCATGCGTCTATGCAGGATGCCGGTGAGCGATAGCGAACCGCATCCATCGCGTCTCTTCGAATTCAGTAATGTTAGCTCAGTATGTCGGCCGCCTAACACTGTGGACTACCGAACGTATACAAGGGCCGCTGTCATGCCCTTAAACCCCCACACCCTGACCTGGTTGGGAGGGAATGGGGTCAGACTCGAATGGCACTAAGTTAACGGTGTTTAGCACCGACTATCAATAGCGTAGCCTTGTTCTGGCGCGGCTTTCCTGCAGGTCATCCCTATGCAAAAAGGCTTAACTTAGTGCCATTTCGCGCCGAGCAAAGCTCGTCGTATCTTGCGGGGTGAAAGTCCCCGTCGGGAAATAGTGGAGGAGGGGTCGGGAGGAGGGGTCAGTTCTCGCATTGTAACATCTCTACAAGCAATATAGACTAAAACCCATGGCAAGACCTCTCCGCATTGAATTTCCCGGTGCCCTCTATCACGTGACTTCACGGGGTGATCGACAAGAAGCAATCTTC
>JAJRWE010000021.1 GCA_024276955.1 Gammaproteobacteria bacterium | reverse complement strand
TTACTTTCCCTCCAGCAGTTTTAAATAATCCACCAGCTTGGAGACCCCTTTATCCGGCAAATGCCGGTTGGGCATCAGGCTTTTGCTCTCCCATGCCTGCGGGTTGCGGATATAAGAGGTCATAAAGTTTGCCTGCAGGCGTTCGGCAGCCGTGTAAAGCTCAGGGCCTGAAACGCCTCCATAATCCGGCCGATCACGGTGGCATGAAGAACAGCCCTTGAACTTGCTGAAGTTCATCGCGCCCATTCGTTTAGAGATTTTTTTCGGCGTGTAACTTTCCTCTGCCAGCAAATCGCTTTTTGCCGTCAACGTCATCAGATAAGCAGCGCTGTCCTGTGCATCTCCTTTAGAGAGCTTCACGTGGACTGGATCAGGCAGGCTGCTCTGTTTGATGATATCGCCTTCATCTGTTACCTCCGTGTGATTAGCAAAAAACATTCCGCCGGGGCGAATTCGCTGGGGGTTCTGTAACCATTTGACCAACCAGGCCTGACGATATTTATTGCCGGCGTAATATAAGTCGGGGCCTTTTTTGGACATATAATCTTGCAGCGTGTCTTTTTCAGGTTGCGTTAATACATGGCAGGATGCACAATTCTTTGCAACAAATTTCGCATCCGCCGCAGCCACGTAATCTGCAGCCAGCCCAATCATCAATGTGCCGGTTAGCAGGCTAAGTGGGAGTGACTTGTTAAAAATAATCATTGACCTGTCCTCAATAAAGTCAGCCGTCCATGGCATTGGGTAATTAACGGAGAATTAACGGAGAATTAACGGGGAATCAAATTACCGTTACGACCCAGCTCTGGGTCTGCTTCGTCATGATTCATCAATACGGTGATTGCACCAGTCAGAGCGTTCTTCATCTGATGATCAACCAGGGCATTATTGGTTGGACGATCAGCAGGGCTGATCAAATCAAATGTCACGCCATGGGCGGGTGGCACATCATATGTTTGAATGCCATATGAGACATTCTTGGGATTGCCGTTATCCCAGACTCGATCCCAAATGCCTGCGATGGGATGGAAGGCCACACTGTCATTGATCTGTGCATTGACAAAAAAGATTCTCACCCGCTCCCCAGGCTTGGACTCCAGTGCCAGGCTGGCATTGGAATCGTGCACGGGGTCATAGTGAAAAACTTTGCCGTTGATGAGATTGGCAACCTTGCCAATATTTTTGGTGATGTCATTGGGCTTGGTGCCATCCTTGAACAAGTCACCCTGCACAATCACATATTCACGGTCAGGCTTTGGATAGTCTTCGCTGTAGCCCTCTTTGGGGTCAACGATGATGACCCCGTACATTCCACGGGCGATATGCTCTGACATCGCCTCAGCCCCGCAGTGATAAATAAACACACCGGGGTAATCCGCACTGAACTGGAAGTTTTTTGACTTGCCGGGTTTGACGGCGGCGAATTCATCCAGCACATCCACCCGGGCGGCATGGAAATCCATGGAATGGCTCTGCTTATTACCCTTTTGATTGACCAGGGTGAAATTAATCACATCCCCCTGAGTGACCCGCACCAGTGGGCCGGGGATTTCTCCGCCAAAGGTCCACATCTTCTGCTGCTTGCCTGCATTGTCAACCTCCAGGTTTTTCTCGATAACAGGAATTTCAACCTGAACGGTCCTGGCGATTACCGCCGCCGATGGCAGCAGGGTGGTCGCGGCCATGATTAAAGCAATCGTATTCGCTCTCATTTAACTTCTCCTATGCTTGATAGTGTTTGTAAGTGATTTGCGCCTGTCGCACTTCACCCTACTTGCCAGTATCATTTTTTGTGCCAGAAGTTAATTTGTTGTTATTGAAGGGGTTATGCGCTACTGTTGTTGATATAACATCATCATGAAGTTGTGTCATTGACTGCAGTGAGGTTAAAATGACAGCTAATCCCCAGTTTTGTAATGCACTGATCTCCGTGGTTGCAGACCTTGCCAGCAAGCTAACCACAGAGCAGAGATATCAGCGTTTGTTGAGCGCGTGTAGGCAAATTTTCCCTGTCGATGCGATCTCGCTGCTCAAGCTTGAGGGAAACAGCCTCATCCCCCTGGCGGTCGATGGGCTTTCAAATGACACCCTGGGGCGCCGTTTTCTAGTGGATGAACAACCGCGCCTGGAGAAAATTCTGCATTCGCATACGCCGGTGCGTTTTGCTGCTGACTCGGATTTGCCCGACCCCTATGATGGCCTGGTGGAACCAGACGATACCCCGCTAAACGTACACGACTGCATGGGTGCGTCCCTTTACATCGACGATTTGCCTTGGGGTGTGTTGACAATGGATGCCTTGCGTCCTGGCACCTTTGATGACATCAGTCCCATCGAACTGCGCACCTTTATCAGCCTGAGTGAAGCCGCGGTAAAAGCCGCTGATCTGATATCCGCCTTGGAAACACGGGTAAAGCAGGTGAATCAGGTAACCCGTACCCTGCTTGAGGAGAATGGTCAGATAGATATGGTGGGTATAAGCTCACAGATGCTTGAACTTAAGCGGGAGATTGATGTAATTGCCCAGTCTGATCTCGCGGTGCTGATACTCGGTGAAACGGGTGTTGGTAAAGAGTTGGTGGCACATCAAGTGCACGTATTGTCAGCTCGTTCGGAACAGGCCATGGTCTATATTAACTGTGCTGCGCTGCCGGAAAATATCGCTGAGAGCGAATTGTTTGGTCATATTAAGGGGGCATTCTCCGGTGCGCTTGCCGACCGCATGGGTAAGTTTGAACTGGCCAACGGTGGCACTTTATTTCTTGATGAAATCGGTGAGCTGCCCTTATCGATTCAGGCCAAAATGTTACGCGTACTGCAAAATGGGGAGATCCAGCGGGTGGGTAGTGATCGCCATATCAAAGTCGATGTGCGCATTGTCGCTGCCACTAACCGTGACTTGCGGCGGGAAGTCTCTGAGGGGCGCTTTCGAGCCGACCTTTATCATCGCCTCACGGTTTACCCGGTACATGTGCCGCCACTGCGTGAACGGGGCAATGACATACTCCTACTCGCGGGTTTTTTTCTGGAGAAAAATCAATATCGTTTGGGTGTCACTGGGTTGCGGCTTGGCAATGATGCCAAGCGGGCATTATTGAAATATGACTGGCCCGGCAATATACGTGAACTGGAACATCTGATAAGCCGTGCCGCACTCAAAGCGGTGACCGCCCAGGGCCGTCAGTCACGGTTCGTGACTATTTCCTTGGCGAACCTGGATATTTCCACGGTAGATCTGCCGCAGGACAATAAATTACCGCAAGACAGCCCCGTATCTACGCAAGCCAAAGTGGATTTGAAAGAATCCGTCGAACACTTTCAGCGTGAGCTTATTTCTCAACAGTTGGTTGCGCATAACAACAATCTTGCGGCTACAGCGAAGGACCTTGGTTTGGATAGGAGTAATTTTTATCGGTTGTTAAAACGGTTAGGCATTCACCCTGACCAAGAGGATTAATGAAGATTATCCACCGATCTTCGCCATGAAGCGCACGACCTGAGTGGGGCTTTCCTCGAAATAGTGGCGTTCCGGCTTCAGGGCCAATGCGTCAATGAGACATTGCTTTAACATCTCGTCGCTCATGCCATCTCTGAGCTGTTGACGTAATTCAATCTTGTGTTCGTGACCCAGGCAAAGGTAGAGGGCGCCCGTCGCCGTCAGGCGTACTCGATTGCAGGTTTCGCAAAAGTGCTGGGAGATCGGGGTGATGAAGCCGATGCGCAGCCTCGTGCCCTTGATCTGGAAGTAACGGGCCGGGCCGCCACCGGGCATGACGCCGGGAATCAGGTTAAACTTGCGATTGAGTCTGTCCTCTACCTCCTGTAACGGGAGGTAGTGTTTGCTGGCATTGCGGCCTGCGCTGCTTACCGGCATGGTTTCGATGAAGCGCAGGGTGAAGTCATGTTCAAGACAGAATGCAACCATGTCTTCAAACTCATCATCATTGATGCCCTTCATGGCCACCATGTTGATCTTGATGGGGGCAAAGCCAGCGGCCTTTGCGGCCAATAAGCCATCCAGAGTGTCGGCCAGATTGCCGCCGTTGATTTCATGGAAGCGATCTGCCTGCAGGGTGTCAAGGCTGACATTGATGCGTACCACGCCGGATCTTTTTAATTCCATCGCGTGTTGCGCCAGCAGGCTGGCATTGGTGCTGAGCGACAAATCCTCTACCCCCGGCAGGCTGGAAAGGCGCGCGCTTAATTGACACAAGTCTTTTCGCACCAACGGTTCGCCTCCCGTGAGGCGAATACGCCGGACGCCTAATTCGGAAAAGGCGCCCACGACACGGACGATCTCGTCCTGCGTGAGGTGCTGGCTTGTGCAATCAAAGTCATTGAACCCCTTTGGCAGGCAATAAAAGCAACGGATATTGCACTTGTCGGTAACGGATAATCGCAGGTATTCAACTGTCCTGCCGAACGGGTCAATGAGTTGTGTTTTCATAATCAGCCTTCTTGTTCAATGAGTGCGATTGACGTGCCCGCGGGGTCATGCAATGAAATCTCTTCTAATCGTGCTGCACGCCATTTCCATCCCCGCTGTCATCATCATCTTCAGCCCCGTCAGGCGGTGTCAGTCCAAAATGTTTAATCATGCGTCGCAGGCGTGGCCGGGAGACGCCGAGGATGTCGCAGGCGTGTCCCTTGTGCCAGCGAGTAGCCTCCAGAACCCGTCTTACATGTGCGCCTTCAATTTCTTCCAGGCTTAATTCCGCCAGCGGGCGATGGTCGCCATCGGCCATGGGTGTATCACAACTACAAATATCTGAAATCAGATTGCGGGTGATGACCGAGCCTGGGCAGAGAGCCATCGCCTTTTCCAGCGTGTTGGACAATTCACGCACATTGCCTGGCCAGTCGTATTTTTTCAGGCACTCCATGACATCGGCGGATATCTGTGTAACACCGGCATGCATTTGTTGGTTGATGCGCGAAATCAGCGTCTGCACCAGATCCTCGATATCTTCGCGGCGCTCGCGCAGTGGTGGCAGATGAATGGTCACCACTCGCAAGCGGTAGTATAGGTCTTCGCTAAACCGTCCTTCGCGTACGCGCTCAGCCAGGTCCACATTGGTAGCGGCAATAACACGGGCATTGGTTCTCTGGGGGGCCTTGGCGCCAATCGGGGTAAATTCCTTTTCCTGCAGCACGCGTAATAATTTGGCCTGCATGGTGAGGGAAAGCTCGCCAATTTCGTCGAGGAAGATGCTACCGTGGTTGGCCTGCTCAAATTTACCGGATTGACGACCCACGGCACCAGTGAAGGATCCCTTTTCATGGCCGAACATGTCTGATTCCAGCAGATTCTCGACCAGTGCAGCACAATTAATCGCGACAAAAGCACCACTGGCTCTCTGCCCGGCGCGGTGGGTCGCCCGGGCCACCAGTTCCTTGCCGGTGCCGGACTCGCCGGTGATCAATACCGTTACCGGGCTGGACGCAACCAGGCCAATGGTTTTGAATACCTCTTTCATGGCGCGGGAACGGCCTACCATGGTGTTGCCGTCGGTGATGGGTTCATTGCGCTCTGTTGCTACCGTTGGCTGGGCTTCGGGGGCCAAAATCTGCGCGATGGTGCCGTCCAGTTCATCGATATCGATGGGCTTGTGGATGTAGTCCTCGGCACCGTTTTGCATGGCCTGGATCGTACTGTCCATGTCATGGAATGCGGTAATCATGATAATGGGGAGGGCGGGGAAAGTTTGCTTGAATTCGGGCAGCCCTTCCAGGCCGGACTTGCCCGGCATACGGATGTCGAGAATAAGCAGGTCGGGACATCGGCTATGGGCAGTGGCTAATCCTTCGTCGACACTGTGGGCCATGTTGACATCATAGCCCTCACTGCGCAGGTGCAGTTGAAGTGTCCTGCAGCTGGCGACATCATCATCAACGATCAATATATGTCCTTTACTCATGGACGCCCTATCTTCTGTACTCTTTATGGAGCTAAAATCTTTCATTACCGTGTTCATGACTCAATGGGTCCTATCGGTAAGGTGACACTGGCACAGGTGCCGCCACTCTTGTTTGTCTGCAGATTGATCTGGCCATGATGCTGATCGAGGATGCGCTTGACAATAGGTAGGCCCAAACCGGTTCCCTTGGCGCGAGTGGTAAAGAACGGTTCAAACAACTTGCCGTTCAGTCCCGGGTCGATACCGCCACCGTTATCACAGATATCAATGCGGATTGCCGGTGTGGCGCCGTTGACCTCCATCAAGGCGCGGATGCGGATTTGCGGGACGTGATTTACGTCATCTATAGCGTCCAGGGCATTTGTGATCAGGTTACTGAATACCTGCCGTAATTTGGTGGCATCGCCATGTATTGTCGGTAGTTGTGGCGGGTAGTCCTCTGTGATTTTGGCGCCGCTCTCCTGTAGCTCTTTTTGCGTGGTATTGATAGCGCTGGTGAGCAGTTTTTTTACATCCAGCCACTCCGGAGCCAGGGCATCGGGACGCGCAAAGGTTAACAGGTCGGCGAGAATGATTTCCATGTAGCGCACCTGATCTAATGAGATTTGCTTCATCTCCGCCGCCTCTTCGCCCCAGTCTCCCTCGGCACGTTTGCCCCATATCTGTAAGGTCATCTTGATGGAGGAAAGCGGGTTGCGCAGATCATGAGCGATCATGGTGGCCATGCGTCCCATGGCCGTCAGGGTCTGGGTCTTCGCCAGTTCCTGGTTGCGCTCTTCTACCTCCTGCTTTAACCGCACATGCTCGGTAATGTCTTCTTTGATGGCGAGAAAATGGGTAATTTCGCCCAGCTCATTGCGGATAGGGGATATCAGGGTATCGTCCCAATAGAACTCGCCATTTTTTTTGCGGTTGTGGAACACCCCTCGCCATTCATTTCCCTGGATGATGGTTCGCCAAAGTTGCTTGTAGTCGGTGTCGCTGGTCTCTCCAGATTTGAAAATCTTCGGTGTCCTTCCAATCACCTCTTCCGCGCTGTAGCCAGTCACTTCGCTAAAGCGCGGATTGACATATTCAATATGGCCATTGGTGTCGGTGATCACCACCGAGTTTCGGCTTTGCTCAACAGCCCGGGACAGCTTTCGCAGGCGTTCTTCGTGTTCGTGTTGCCGGGTAACGTCCTGACCAATGCTGGTCAGTGTGGATATTTTTCCAAGGCGGCTGAAGGAAAGCGTGGAGGCCCAGGAGAAGAGCAATATCTCGCCGAACTTCGTCGTAATATGGCTTTCAATGGTGTGCGGCGAGGCATTGCCATTGATGATTTCCGCAAAGGCAGTATGTGCCTGTTGCCGGTCCTGTGGTGTCACAAAGAGATCAAACCAGTTTTTTCCGATAACCTCTTCTCGACGCCATCCCGTCAATTTCAGCAGGCAATCATTGCAGAAAGTAATGAGACCTTCCGCATCCAGGGTGACTGCCGACAATTGCATGTTTTCCAGTGTGTCACGGTAGCGACGCTCAAAGCTTTTTTGCGCCTCTTCGAGTTGCTTGCGAATGCCTGCCTGGGCAACGATAAAGGATCCCGCCAGTAAAAAAGCCCCGCCAGTGAATAGAGTAAAAGGTTCTGGCGAAAAAAGCTTTGCGAAGTGGCATTCAGGATCGGGGTGGGAACATGTGAAACCGTCTTCCAAAAATGGGGCTCGTTGTCTTGATAGCCTTCGAAGATTGAGGAAATTGATCCCATGCCGGCATTGGCATAAAACTCCATGACCGAGACCATGGGGTAGATAGTAGTAAAGGTGAACAACCCTTCTTTCGTGACGAAGCTGCCACTGTTTTCATTCAATATCCGTTGCCAGGCTGCGGGAAAGGTTTCAGAAAATGAGCGCTTGCGTCCCATAAAAAAACCCCATTCGTCTTCCGGACGAGGGCCGCTGAGCCAGTAACCTTTGGCATTAATGAGATTGAGGTGGTCATCGATATTGGGGGCGGCCAGATGAAAACTCTGTAGCAGTCGTTCACCTCGGAAGTTGAACATCAACACGCCTCTTTTTTCTCCCTGGCTATTGAACAGGGGAGTGGCGAAGCGAATCACCGGCCGAAAGGGGTTTTCGACTTGCCCGTCTTCGACATTCAGGTCAAACGGTGACATGTAGACACCGCCGATGTCTTGCGCCATGGCCTCTTTGAAGTAATAACGATCACTCTTGTTTTGTAATTGGCTTTGTTCAACGATATGCGGCTGTCCCTGGTTGTAATTGATGCGGATAATTTCCATGCCGTCCGCCGACAAAAAACGGATCTGGTCGTAAATGCCTTTTTTTTCGCTGAAATAGAGAAATTCCTGCGACAGATTTTGGCGCGCGGAGTCATTGTTGGGGTCATCCAATAGGCCCCAGAGTTCATTGAGTTTGGCGAGGAAGGTGAGGTCGGAGATGACGGCGCGCATCTCACTGGTAATGCCTTTTTGCGCCAGCGCCACGTTTTGTATTTCATTGCTTTCCAGGCTGACCCGCGCCAGTCGCATCTCGGCATAGTAATGACTGACGCCGATCGCGACCAACAGGGTGATAAGAGGCAGAAAGATCAGCAGAAAGCGCCCACTCAGAGCGGGGGGGCGATCACGGTTCTGAACGGCTGTCCTCACCGGCAGGTATCCTGGATATAGGTGCGGATGCGGCTGAGATAGGCCGTCTGTTCTTCTTCTGAATTGCGCGGTAAGAGAAAGAGTATCTTGGCGGCGACAATGTAGGGGCGGCGGGCCTCATCGCCAGCAGGGCGTTTTTCCTCGATGACCTTTTCGAGATATTGCAATGTGCTCTGTGGGTTCTCGCAGTAACGCGGCAGAGAGACTTGCTGGCCGTACCACCTTGCCCAGACCGAAATTAGCAGCATGATCAATAATACCGCCCCGGTAACACGCAGAAAAAGATAGGGTGCGGCGGGTTTCGGCAGGTTGGCCTGTTTCGCTGTGGCCATGCGTTGGTTCTCCATCAATGGGTATTGATTAACTCCAGTATCAGGCCCGGATTATCGTCAATAGTGGAGGCTATCGGCAGGATCCGCAACGCCTGCAATGTCCTGTTTGCGGTTTTGACGATTAACGATCCGCGGGCAGTGAAATCAGGGTATCCGCTGACAGGCCCTGTGTGTTTGTCTGTAGTTGTGTGCAGATGTGGCGTGCCAGTGAGCGGCCACGGGCGATACGATCACGCACGGATACACCGCCACGATAATTGGCTTCTACATGCAGGCCGGGCAAGGCGTGCAGTTGTTGGCTGATTTCCCGATCCCGCGCCAAGTGGGCGCCATGGTAGAGAGGCAGGGCCTGGCTGTGGCGGTCGATACGCACCATCACGGGGATGCCTTTTAGGCCCAGCAGCGGTGTCAGTGCATGCAGACTCTCGTCGACCAGGCGGGTGTCACTCCAGGTGGCGGCCTCGGGTTGGCGGGCGCCACCAAGGTAGGTGGTGAGCAGGGTCTTGTCTTGCGGGGCGCGATCTGCAAATAGGCTGCTCATCCACAGATTGCCGGAAAAGGGCTGCTGCTCGCGTCGCGGTGTGAGGAAGCCGGTGCCGTCCAGTGGGTGTTCGATATCTGCGCGTTCCAGCCCCATGTGTAACACCGCCAGTGGCGCGTAGCGGATTTCACCCAGTAGCGATGCCAGGGTTTTGTCCAGCGATGCCAGCAGGCTTGCCGCCGCTGGTGCTGGCGTGGCCATGATGACGTGCGTCGCGCTGAGGCTGCGTTCTCCGCCCGGGGTCGTTGCCGTGACACGCCAGCCATGTCGGCAGGGTGTCACTTCCTGTACGCGGCGATTGGAGAGGATTTGCAGGCCGGGTGTGCATGCCAGGGTATTGGCCAGGGTGCTCATGCCACCACGGAAGGAGAAGGTGTCGGTGCTGCAAGCGGTGCGGCGGCGCAGCAGTTTATGTGCCAGCACGCCGGCGGTGATGGAACCGAAGCGGCGCTCCAGTGCCGTCAGGCGGGGCAGGGTGGCGCCGGCGCTGGCCAGATCCGGGTCTGCCGACAGGGTGCCGGCAACAAAGGGCTCCATGGCCTTTTCCAGCATTTCATCGCCCAGCCGACGGCGGATGAACTGGCTGACGGATTCGTCATCACGGCCACCAGCGGGAATGAAGGGCTCCAGCAGCAGACGCAGCTTGCCGCGCAGACTCCACAGGGGCGAGGTCAACAGCCCGCCGATCCGCATCGGCAGTGCCTGTAGCTGGCCATGGTGGAGGAGATAGCGTTGTGCCTGGGCCTGAGAAGTACGCCGGGTCTTTACCTCATCCAGTCCTGCCTCGTGCACCAGCTGTGCAACTTCCGGGCGAAAATTCATCAACAGCGAAGCGGCGCGCTCGGTGAGATAGCCGTCCTGCTGGTGGCTTTTTATCTTGCCGCCCATACGCTGGTCGGCTTCCCACACCTGTACAGAGACACCGGCCTGGGCCAGCCACCAGGCCGTCGCGAGTCCGGAGATGCCACCGCCAATAATAAGTACGTCTGTGTCGGTCATACTTTGGCTTCTAGTCGTCATTTATGTAGGGTGGGCACCGCCCACCATTGCATCCGTCCAGCCAATATTCACTTTGGTGGGCGGTTCCCAGCCTGCCAATTTCATCCTTTTGTGTTGCCTTTTAACTTTTCCTTCATCTCCGCCAGCAGCTCCTGTCCCAGCAGTTCGCCGGGGTGTTCGCGTGCATCGACAAATTCGCGGATGGTATTGAAGCGTTTTACCGCCTCCGGATTTTCTTTCAGGCGCGGTACCTTGACCTTGGCGATGTCGAAGGCATCGAAGTTGAGTTCGGTCATGCCGAAGCCCTTCATGCGCTGTACCGCACGCATCATGGCGCGGTTGCGAAAGCGTGTGAGGTCGGTGGAGCCGATGATATCCAAACCTTCGCGGCGGGCGTTGAACTCGGCCGCTTTTTTGATGCCGGCACGGACAAAATCGGGGGCGCTGGTGACCCGTTTGGCGGCCTCGTTCGACCATTTCACACCGCCGGTGAAGACGGCCATGGCCTGCTGCACGTCCTCTGCCATCACCGTGGTTGCGCGGCGCTTTTTGGTGACCCGTTCGGCCTCGGCCTCCAGCGCCGGGGCGACGAACAGGCGCACCTGAGGGGCCTTGTCGGCCAGGCATTCCTCCACCGCGGCCTCGGCTTCGTTTGACCAGTCGAATTGGCGTTCCAGCTGATCCTCTGCCTCCAGCCGATCCAGCAACTTGATGTTGACCTCCAGCCGGCCCTCGGCGCGGGCCACGTCCTCGGCCACGGCGCGTACGCCTTCGGCCAGAAAGGCCGGCATGCCGGCCAGGCGCTCACGGGCCTCCTGGCTCCAGGGCAGTTGCTTACTGGCTTCATCGAAGGGGGAGTTGCCGTCGGTTTGGCCGGGCATGCCCGGAGGGCCTGCATCGCCAAAACGCTTTGCGGCCAGGGTACTCATGTGCTCAACGGTAACCTGGGATTCACCCAGCTCCTGCACATGGGCCTCGGTACGTTTTTTCACCATCTTGCGCAGGAAGGAGGGGATGCGTTGCAGGCGTTGTTCGGCCTCGACTGACCAGGCGATGGCAGAAGGAGTCTCTATTAAGGGTTGGATCACCTTGCCGCCTTGCGGCAGATAGCTGCACCAGGGGTCGGTGTCCATGAGACTGCCACCCATGGCCAGTGGCCGGGCGCGGCAGCCGCCGCACAGTTTTTGGTATTCACACTGGCCGCATTTGTCCTTCAATGAAGGATCGCGCAACGAGGCGAAGGTCGCTGACTCCTCCCAGGTCTGCCAGAAGGGAGTCTCGCGGATATTACCCTCGCTGTCGGGAATATAGGGACAGGCGGTGATATCACCCTCGGGGGTAATCCGGCAGTAGTGAATACCCGCCAGACAGCCACCGCCCTCGTAGCCCTCGGCCCGGGTGAGGGGAGACTGGGGGTCTTGTTCATAGGCGATGCGCTTGAAGTGGGGGGCGCAACGGGCGCGGATCAATAGTTCGTGGTTTTCGCTCTGCGCCGCCACCAGTTGGTTCAGCACCCGCTCATAGGTGATGGGGCTGATATCGGACATGGATTCGCCACGCCCGGTGCAGATCAGAAAGAAAATATTCAGCACCCGTGCACCACTGGCGCGGGCGAAGTCGATCATCGCCGGGACTTCAGTGGCATTGGCCTCGGTGACGGAGAAGTGTACCTGGAAGGGCAGGTCATGACGGCGACAGGCCTCGATGCCGGCCAGGGTCTTTTCCCAGGCGCCGCTGCGACCGCGGAATTGATCGTGTTGTTGGGGATCGAGTGAATCGACACTGATACCCATGCCCAGGGCGCCGGCGAGTTTGAGTGATTGCACACGCTTGTCGGTGAGCATGACGCCATTGGTGCCCACCACCATGGACAGGCCGAGGCGGCTGCCGTGGTTGATGAGGAGTTCCAGATCGGGGCGTATCAACGGCTCTCCGCCGGTGAGCACGACCATCACCTCATTGCTGCGCGCGGCGATGTCATCGAGCAGGTGGCATACCTCTTCGCGCGAGAGTTCGTCGGGGCTGCCATTCTGCAGGGTGTTAGCATCGAGGTAACAGTGCTCGCAGGCCAGGTTGCAACGCCGGGTCAGGTTGATGGCAAGCAGGAAGAGGTCGTTGTCGGGCATCGTGTCAGCCTTTGTAGAGATCCGGGTTGGACTCGGAATGGAACGCGCCCATGTCCTCCCAGCGGCCCATGGCCTTACTGAGGGCGGCCGGGGTGACCGTGTCGATGCCCTGTTCGAGTGCACAGCGTTCAACTTCTTTAATCACCATGCCGCGCACGAAGTCGGGGATGCGCTCGATGCGCAGCAGGGCCTCGTCGCTCCAGTCGAGCTGGCGTTGCAATTTTTCCGAACCATCGCCCCATTCACGGTATTTTTCGGCGATCAACTGCGGGGTGATTTCCGTTACCTCATTACGCGTTGCAAAGGCCTCGATGCGCTGACGGGTGAGGTCGCGCATGAAGCCTTCGGGTACCTTTTCCAGGCGCTGCTTTGCGGCCTCGCTCCAACGGGACGTGTTGTCTTCCTGCGGCTCTTCTGAGGTGTTGTGACCAAACGGACAGGTGCCGGGCTTTGCATTTGCGATGGCTTCAGGGACGCTGCCGGGTTCGGCCTTCATCTGTGCCATCATTGTCTCACGCGCCCGTTGCAGGCCGGCTTCGGCCACCGCCAGGGTGATCTCGGTCTCGCCTGTTTCGTGCGCGTACTCCTCGACCCGTTGCTTGCAGGCGTCACGCATGAAACCCTCGGGCACCCGCATCAGGCGGGCGAGGGCGGCAGCATTCCAGCTCAGGGGATCATCGGCCAGGGGGGCGGCCGTCAGTTTTTCATCGGTTGGTTCGGGTGAATCCAGGAAGGCTGCGATGTGCTCCAGCTCCACCCGTTCGGCGCCCTCGACCCTGGCCTTCTTCTCCGCCCGCATGCTGAGGTTGCCGCGCAGTGACAGATCGTCAATGCTCAACAGGCGTGCGGTGGCCTCCTTCGTCCAACGCATGACCAGTTCTTCGATGGGCTTTTTCGCCAGCTCGCCAGCGTCGTGGGCAGCGACGATTTCCGCCATGGCCTCCTTGGCGTGGCCGGGACACAGTTGTGCGGTGGCCTCTTCGACGATGCTCTCAGTGATGACCGTATGACCGCGTTCCTGGGCATAACGTAGAATAGCCATCTTTGCCATGCCCTGTACAAACTCGGGAACCTTGGCCATACGTTCTTCCGCCTGGGTGGTCCAGGAGGTGGTTGATTCGGCAATGACTTCCACGCGGGGCTGGAATTCCCGCTGGCTGATAAGCAGTGCGCAAGTGGTGTTGTGGAGCAGGTTTTCTGTGGTACCACCGATGTCGAGATCGGCGTCGGCATGGATACCCAGTTTGCCGATCACCAGCAGTGAGGGTTGCACCTCTTTGAGGTATTTTTCGATGGCGTCATGGGGTTTGCCATCCAGTAGTTTGGTTTCAAAACCGTGTTCAAAATCATGGTCTCGGGCGATGCTCTCGGCAATCTCCAGGTGGCCCTGATAAATTTTCGCCAGGCCGGAATCGATGATCTCTTCGTGGAGTTTTTCCTGTTCCTGGAAGCGAAACACCTTGCCAGCCTCTTCCGACAAGACACCGGCAATACGATTGAAGGCGACATAGTGATAGTAGGGATCAAAGGCGGCGATGACCTTGACCGGCACCTGCCATCGTTCCCCCAGCGCCAATGCCGTCAGTAATCCACCATAGGCCCGGGTGGAGCCATCAACAGCCACCACGATCGGCCCGTCAGTGATGGAACGGCCGGGCTCCTTGATGACCAGGGTGTCGATATTGCTGCGACGCACCACGCGCTGGCACACGGTTCCCACGCGGCTG
>JAJRWE010000020.1 GCA_024276955.1 Gammaproteobacteria bacterium | reverse complement strand
GGCACGAATAGAATCGATCACCTTGTTGTGCTGAAGGATCTCACGCGACACATTCAGCGGCAGATCATTGGAGTCGATGATACCGCGCACAAAACGCAGGTAGTTAGGCATCAACTGCTCGGCATCGTCCATGATGAACACGCGACGCACGTAGAGCTTGACGCCTTGACGGCGTTCGCGATCCCACAAGTCGAAGGGCGCGCGCGCGGGGATATAAAGCAATGAAGTATATTCGTACTTTCCCTCGACACGGTTATGCGTCCGCGCCAGCGGATTCTCGAAATCGTGCGCGACGTGCTTGTAAAATTCCTGGTATTCCTCATCACTGATCTCGCCCTTGGGACGCGTCCACAGCGCCGAGGCGCGATTGACGGTCTCCCACTCGATCTCGTCGGACGTGTCATCCTCATCGCCCGCATTTTCCTTTGGCATCAGGATGGGCAGGGTGATGTGGTCGGAGTACTTGCTGATAATATTGCGCAGGCGATAAGCATCGAGAAATTCATCCTCCCCTTCGCGCAGGTGCAGGATGACCTCCGTGCCGCGCTCGGGCCGCTCCACGGTCTCCAGCGAATACTCGCCTTCGCCGGCCGATTCCCAGCGCACCCCGTGCTCGGTGCCGAGCCCAGCGCGGCGGGTGGTCAAGGTCACCTTGTCGGCGACGATAAATGAAGAGTAGAAACCGACACCGAACTGGCCGATCAGGTGGGCATCCTTGGCCTGATCGCCGGTCAGCGACTCAAAGAACTGCGCCGTGCCCGATTTGGCGATGGTGCCGATATGCTCGATGACCTCTTGACGGGTCATGCCGATGCCGTTATCACGAACGGTAATGGTGCGTGCGTCCTTGTCATAGCTGACGTGAATATTGAGATCGGAGTCGCCCTCGAACAAGGCGTCATCGGACAAGGCCTCAAAACGCAGTTTGTCTGCCGCATCGGAGGCATTAGAGATCAGCTCACGGAGAAAGATTTCCTTGTTACTGTAGAGGGAGTGGATCATCAGCTGCAGCAGCTGCTTGACCTCGGTCTGGAATCCCAGGGTTTCCTTGTGCGCTTCGACAGTCATCGTTTCATGCTCCTCAGTCATTGCCATTACTTGCGGCCACACGGACGGCCGAATGAAAGATTTTGTCTAATATGGGGACACTGGAGAAAAGAACAAGAGGGGGAGGAGAGGTCGGCTGCGGCCTTTCCAAGACACTGTGCAGGTAAGAGCGCCAAGAAATCAGTGTCTGGCCGCAACCTTGGCCTCCAGCAGGAAGCGCCGGAACTGCTGCAGGCGTTCTCGATCCAGCAGAGGAAAGCTCAACCCGGCACCGGCATCAGAGGTACGCACCACTTGTGCCTGAATACGATACTCCTTGGGCGCGGGAGTTGCGGGAAGATGAAACACCAGTTCCACATCAACGGCCTTCTCAAGCAGCAACTCGCTGGCCGGCAGAAAGGTCCCACCCATGCCGATATTTTCGGTGCGACAGCGAAACATGGCCTGCAGGCTGGACTCGTGACAGTGAACTTCCGTATCCAGAGCCAGGGTATGGCGATACGTCTTGCGCTGATCCTGTACCATCTCCGGCATCGCTATCCCCCTAAGTGAGTGTAAAAAACACCGTCTATGCTATCGGCCTACGGATAGAGATTCCACTGTATTTTCCCGGGTATCTGTCAGTGAAATTAAGGGTATCTCTAATAATTCTGGATGTGTCGGCTCGAGAGTCGTCGATTCACCAGCAGTCGGCAGATTTTGGGCTCAAAATGCGCATTCACGAATCATTTGAGGTGCCTTTATAGTGCCGGTCATAGTCATGATAAAGGGATACTATCGGAAAGCGAAGTCTGGCGGAGTTTGGATTGATCGGCCACGATACAGCCGTGAATATCAGGGAGCAGTCTTGCGATAGGGTGTTACATATTTTGTCGCGTACTCCCGCGACACACGTTTGGCCTGCGCTAGCTGCTCGCTGTTCAGCAGCTTGGCCAGCCTGTCCCGGCTACGTCCGTGCCTGGCGTCACCCTTCATGGCAGCCAGATCAAACCAGACATAGGCCTGCACCAGATCCTGTTCGACACCAACACCTTTGGCGTACATAACGCCAAGATTCGCCTGGGAGGCCGCATTGCCATTCTCGGCGGCCCGGCGATACCATTGGAAGGCTTTCTTGTAGTCCTGCGGCACACCCTGCCCGGCATGATACATCACGCCAATTGCCGCCTGCGCCGTGGGCTCGCCCTTCTCTGCAAGCGGCCGCCACTCAGAGAAGGCTGCCTCAAACTGCCCCTTCTGGATCGCCTTTGCACCCGCCTCAACATCGGCATGCGAGGGAAAGCACTGCACAGCCAACGCCATGGCAAGGCAGAATTTTTTCAGGGGATTGTGCACGAACATTCTTCTGAACCTTTGCGGGCAACGAAAGCGCTGGCGCACAGTCTGATCTAACAGAAATATTCCCACGCCTGCCCCACTTCAGCAAGAGAACGGAATCAGGCGTAGAAGTAACTAGGAAAAAAACTGGTGCCGACACACGGACTCGAACCGCGAACCTACTGATTACAAATCAGTTGCACTACCAATTGTGCTATGTCGGCATGAAGCTGTGCATTTTATGCACTGACGGCTTGAGATGCAATTTATTTGCACGCTTTTCGTTGTATAAGCTCAACACCTGGCTGCCGATCGGCCAGCGCTGTAATGCCGGCAATTTTCTCGGTTTGTGCGCTGTCCACGGTGAGATCAAGCCATTTTTCCTTAACGTCCCGGTAGCGTGGCTGCATCATGGTAGCAGGATCCATACGCCGTACCTGATTGAAACGCTCGGTAGCGGTACTCTTGCGCGAAAAAAGCCCGAGTGAGATCGCATTCGCCACCTCACCTTTGCCCATAATGTACATATCGTCCAGGCCCTTTTCCTGCAACGCCTGAACCTTGCGACGTGCATCCGCGTAGGACTTGAGTGGCGGCAGAAATACCCAATAACCCTTGAGTACACGGCGCTCGCTCAGTCGTTGTTCGGCCCTTATATCAAGAGCCAGTAGCGCCTTGTACATGCCGCCCGCATCGGCTTCATCCTTGAAGGGACCCAGCGTGAAACAGGCCATCACAATGGGTGGTGGCGGCTCAGGTTCCGGCAGTACTTCCGCCTTGAGCGGGATCAGCGCAGGCGCAACCTCCTGGCTGACTTGCGCCCCAGTGGGCGTTGACGGCTCGGGGCTGGGTTGAGCTATCACAGGCTGAGGAATATTTGGCACTGCCTGAGTCTGACTTGCCGTACCCAGTCCACGCTCACGCAGGAGCACCAACCGCTCCACACCGGAGGGTAGTGCCTCAGTCTGAAGCAACGGGGGTTCGGCTTTCTGCGGCTGACTATACTGCCAGTAAAAAAATGCCAGATTCAGCAACAGGAAAAACCAGAAAACCAGTCTCATGCCTTACTCATCGCGATAATATTCAAGCCCTTGAGCACCAAATCGGGTTGGTAACGGACGTCGCCCGGCAGCAATGGTAGCAAATCCGGCGCACTGCCTCCGCAGAGAATCGTCGTCATCGGTACACCAATAATCTTCTGCACTTCCCGCTGCAGGCGCTCGACAAACCCAGCCGTAGCCTGCAGGCTCCCCCCGCTGACCGCCGATTGTGTATCGCGGGCCAGCAGCACCTCCGCGGCTCCGCTGGCATCATCACGGATACGTGCGGTATTTTCGAGCAGGCTGGAGCGCATCAAGACCAACCCAGGGATAATCACCCCCCCCAGGTGTCGTCCCTCGGCGTTGATAACATCCAGGGTGGTTGCCGTACCGCAGTCGACGACACACACCGCACCGGACAACAAATATCGCGCTGCGATCAAGGCCGCCCAGCGATCAGCACCGAGCTGGTCAGGCTGCGCATAGCCATTCACCACACCGCAGGCCTGCGCTTGTGCCGAGATAATCTCCAGCGGCAGATTCCAGGACTTCTGAACCCAGTCCTTCAGCGCCCGTACGCGAAGTTCAGTGGTAACACTGGCCAACAGAACCCGTTTCGGAGGTATCGCCAGCGGCCACCTTTGTGACAGCGCCTGCACCAGGTCTTTGTCTGCATAAGCCATGCGTTGGGCTACAGACATTTCCCCATTATGGCTAACCGCCCATTTCAGGTTCGTGTTGCCGGCATCGATGAGCAGGCAATCAGACATTGGCCAGTTGTCCCGATGTAGCACGCAAGCTGATTTCACCACTATAAAAATGCTTCAAGGCACCGTTTTTCAACGACAGTATCAATGCACCATTTTCATCAACCCCTTGCACGACTCCCGCGGTCTCTGCTGAAGGCGTCTGTAGCACCACCTCACGACCGGAAAAGGCATCAGCCGCCATCCACTCATCACGAAAGCTGTCCAGTCCATCGATATCGTATTGGCGGGCCGCGCCAATGAGGCAGGTAAGAATTTGAGCCGCAAGCACATTACGGGCAATCCGGCTGCCAAGGCTGGACTCCAGATCTGACCAGGGTTGATCGATAGCCTCTTGCGCAAATTCCGTGGCACGGACATTCAGCCCGACACCGATAACAACCTCACAGGGGCCGTTAGTCTCGCCCGATATCTCCAGCAGAACCCCAGCCAGCTTACGCCCTTGCAACAGTATGTCATTTGGCCATTTCAGGCTTAGTCCCTCAACACCCTCATCGCGCAAGGCGCGCACCAAAGCAACCCCCACAGCAAGACTCAAGCCACCAAGTTCCGCCCCCCCCCGGGAAAAGCGCCAGCGCAGCGAAAGATAGAGATTGCCACCAAATGGCGACACCCAGAGGCGGCCGCGCCGCCCACGGCCAAGGCGCTGAACCTCAGCGAAACAGGCACGGCCAGTTTCCGCCGCTCCCAGAGGACGTTCAATCAAGTACGTGTTCGTGGAATCCACATCGAACAGCACCTCGAGCCCGGAAAGGGACTGGCGCCCCCTTTCCGACATACCATCAAGGATGCGTTCCGCACTCAGCAATTCCACAGCCCTTGCCAGGCGGTAGCCCTTGCCACGAACATGGAAAATATCGACGCCCGCATTCTCCAGTGCCTGAATCATTTTCCAAACCGCAGTACGCGAACAACCAAGCTGCTCACCCAGTTGGCTGCCCGAATAAAAATGGCCGTCCGAGAGAAGCTCTAAAAGGGGTTTTGAAAAAGCCACGTATCATTTCCGGTTTATCATCTGCCGAAGAAACAACCCTGCAAGTTCTCCATCAAGGGAGCACACTCACATCGTCAGCGAAGCCATGTGCAATCGGGAATTCTAGCAAAAAAAAACCCTCGCCGTATAAGCGAGGGTTTGGAATAGAACCTGGCGGTGACCTACTTTCACATGGGGAAGCCCCACACTATCATCGGCGCTAGAGCGTTTCACTTCCGAGTTCGGAATGGGATCGGGTGGTGCCACTCCG
>JAJRWE010000195.1 GCA_024276955.1 Gammaproteobacteria bacterium | reverse complement strand
CGGCCATTTCCCCAACAAGCCGGTGATGCCCGGCGTGCTGATTATCGAAGCCCTGGCGCAGGCCACCGGCATCCTCGCCTTTCGCACCAGTAACAAGCGTCCCGATGACGGCTCGCTGTACTACCTGGTGGGCGTGGACGGATGCCGCTTCAAGCAGCCGGTGGAGCCGGGCGACCAATTGATCCTCGAGGTCGAGGTGATCAAGTCCAAGCGCGGCATCTGGAAATTCAGTGGCGTGGCCAAGGTCGATGACAGAGTCGTCTGTTCCGCGCAGCTGATGTGCGCCGAGAGGGACGCCTGACCTTGATTCACCCGCAGGCGATCATCGACCCGTCGGCCATTCTCGCCGAGGGCGTCAGTGTCGGGCCGTTCTCGGTGATTGGCGCCGGGGTCGAGATCGGCACGGGCACCCACATCGCTTCGCACGTGGTCATCGATGGCCCTACCCGCATCGGCCGGGACAACAAGATTTATGCGTTTGCCGCCATCGGCGGTGACCCACAGGACAAGAAGTACGCCGGTGAACCGACCTCGCTGGAGATCGGTGACCGCAACGTCATCCGCGAATACTGCACCCTCAGCCGTGGCACTGCACAGGATGGCGGCGTGACCCGGCTTGGCGATGACAACTGGATCATGGCCTATGTGCACATCGCCCACGACTGCCACATCGGTAATCACACCATCTTTGCCAACAGCGCCTCGCTGGCCGGCCATGTAACGGTCGAAGACCACGCCATCCTTGGCGGCTTCACCCTGCTGCACCAATTCTGCAAGGTGGGCGCGCATGCCTTCACCGCCATGAACAGCGTCATCTCCAAGGATGTGCCGCCCTTTGTCATGGTCTCCGGGCACATGGCCAAGCCTTACGGCCTCAACAGCGAAGGCCTCAAGCGGCGCGGCTTTTCCCCCGACACCCTGTCCCAGCTGCGCAAGGCCTACAAAATACTCTACCGTTCCGGCCTGACCCTGGAGCAGGCCATTGAACAGCTGCAGGCCATGGAGGGAGCGGTTGCCGAGATCGACCAGTGGGTCGCTTTTCTCAAGGATGTGAGCCGCGGCATTGTTCGTTAAGGGTTAGCAGAGCATGCGCATTGGAATCGTCGCCGGCGAGGCATCGGGCGACCTGCTTGGCGCGGGTCTCATCAGCGCCATCCGCCAACGCTACCCGGATGCCGTCTTCGAGGGCATCGCCGGCCCGCAGATGATCAACGCGGGGGCGAGCAGCCTGTTCCCCATGGAGCGTCCGTCGGTGATGGGCTTTTCCGAGGTCTTCGGCCGCCTGCGCGAGCTGCTGGGCATCCGCCGCCAGCTGGCTGAGCACTTCATCAGTAATCCGCCCGATGTATTCATCGGCATCGATGCCCCGGATTTCACCCTCGGCCTGGAACTCAAGTTGCACAAGGCCGGCATCAAGACCGTGCACTATGTCAGCCCCTCCGTATGGGCCTGGCGCCAGCGGCGGGTGAAGAAGATCGTCAAATCCACCGACCTGATGCTCACCCTGTTCCCCTTCGAGGCGGAATTCTACCGTGACCACCACATGCCGGTGCACTTCGTCGGTCATCCGCTGGCGGATCTCATCCCCCTGCACCCGGATCAGGCCGATGCGCGTCGCGAGCTGGGTTTGCCGGCCGGGGGCGAGATGCTGGCCCTGTTGCCCGGCAGCCGCTCCACGGAACTCAAGCACCTCGCCGCCACCTTCATCGACACTGCACGTTGGCTGAAGCTGCAACGGCCCGATCTGCACGTCGTGGTGCCGCTGGCCAACGAGCAACGGCGCCGCCAGTTTCAGTCTATTCTCGCCGGGGCCCTGGAACCTCCGGTGTTGACCCTGATTGACGGTCGCGCGCGCGAGGTGATGGCCGCCGCCGACGTGGTGCTGCTGGCCTCTGGCACCGCCAGCCTGGAGGCCATGCTGCTCAAGCGTCCCATGGTGGTGGCCTATCGCATGGCGCCGTTCAGCTACTGGCTGGCCAGGCGCCTGCTGAAGGTCAAGAGCGTGTCGCTGCCCAACCTGCTTGCCGATGACATCCTCGTCCCCGAGCTGCTGCAGGACGAGGCGACGCCGGATCAACTGGGTCATGCGGTACTCTACTATCTCGAAAACCCCCAGTCGGCCGCCGAGGTGATGGAACGATTCAACGAGATCCACCACGAACTGCGTCAGGATGCCAGCCAGCAGGCGGCACGGGCAGTGCTGGAGCTGATCGGCCGATGAGCGAACAGATAATTTTCGTAGGTTGGGCAAAGGAGCGTAGCGACGTGCCCAACAAGGTGCACGGAAGCTTCAGGTAGGGTGGGCACTGCCCACCATTTTCGGTAGAGGACGCCATCCATGGGTGGGCAGTGCCCACCTTACCGATATCGAGAAATAAAAATAGAGTCATCAAAAATCACGTTAAAGGGGCATGGGCATGTCAATGGATAGTCAGTCAGGACTGGGCTTTACCTCGCAGGTGACCCTCGTTGCCGGCGTCGATGAAGTGGGTCGCGGCCCCTTGGCTGGGCCGGTAGTCACCGCTGCGGTCATCCTCGACCCGGCACGTCCCATCGCCGGTCTGGCCGATTCCAAGGCCCTCCCGGAAAAACGCCGCGAGGCCCTGTTTGACGAGATCCGCGCCAAGGCCCTGTGCTGGGCACTGGGCCGTGCCGAGGTCGAAGAAATCGATGAGCTGAACATCCTCCAGGCCACCCTGCTGGCCATGCGCCGCGCCGTGCTGGCCCTCGATCCGTCGCCACAGCACGCACTGATAGACGGCAACCGCTGCCCTGACTTACCCTGTAGCGCCGAGGCCATCATCAAGGGTGACGGCACGGTAGCGGTGATCAGCGCCGCCTCCATCATCGCCAAGGTGAGCCGCGACCGGGAAATGGTCGCACTGGATGCCGAATACCCCGGCTACGGTCTCGCCGGCCACAAGGGTTATCCCACCAAGGCGCACATGGCAGCCCTGGTGGAACTGGGTGTCACTCCCATACATCGGAAATCATTCGCGCCCGTGCGGCGTTTATTGGAAAACTGAAGGGCACACAAACAGCATAGGGACATCCAGTGGACAAATTCGACCGTATCTTCGAACTGCACCAACTGCTCGCAAACCGCCGCCACCCCGTCACACTAAAAACCATACAGGCCGAACTGAACTGCTCGGAATCCACGGTAAGACGCACGATTCGCCAGTTGCGCAATACGCTGGGCGTACCACTGGAATACGACTCTGATCGCAACGGTTATTATTACGACCGCGACGCCCGAGGCCTCTACGAACTGCCGGGCCTCTGGTTCAATGCTGAAGAACTTCACGCCCTGTTGGTCTCGCAACACCTGCTCGACAAACTCCAGCCCGGTATTCTCACCCCCCCCATCGCCCCCCTCAAAAAACGTCTGCAAGACCTGCTCGCCCACCGCCGCTGCGGACATCCCGACATCGGCCGCCGCATCCGCATCCTGCAAATGGCCACACGCCCCACGGCAATGGGCCATTTCCGTCAGGTCGCCAGCGCCGTCTTGCAGCGCCGCCGACTGCGTGTTCTCTACCACGGCCGCGCACGCGACCAAACCAGCGAACGCACCGTCTCCCCGCAACGCCTCGTCTACTATCGCAGCAACTGGTACCTCGACGCCTTTTGCCACTGGCGCAAGGAGCTGCGCAGCTTCGCCCTCGACCGCCTGCAACCCGTCGAAACCCTCGCCATTTCCGCCAACGATACCAGCGAAGAAGAACTCGATGCCCACTACGGTGAAAGCTATGGCATCTTCGCCGGTCCGCCAAAACACACCGCCCACCTGCGCTTCAGTCCCCAGGCCGCCCGCTGGGTCGCCGATGAACAGTGGCACCCGCAACAGCAGAGTGAGACTCTCAGTGACGGCAGCTATGAACTGCACATCCCCTACAGCGACCCCCGTGAACTGATCATGGACATCCTCAAATATGGGCCGGATGTGGAAGTGATTGCCCCCAGCGAACTGCGAAAACTGCATGTAGAGAAACTGAGGGCAGCCCTCGACAACTACACACCCGAGTAGCCTGGGTTGAGCCCGCGAAACCCGGGTTGGCCATTTTAGCGGAGGCGCTTTACCTTCATATGGATGCCAATACCCTTGGAAAGAAGGCCGGAATAGAGAGGCCGTGGCGACAAAACCGGAAAATAGTCGTTTGCCCGGTCAAGTTTTGACAGGGTGGGGTGGTATAAAGGGACTTCTGTGAAAAGGGGAAACCGATGAAACTCAATAGCGCCGAACAGATATTCCGCGCACTGAATACCGCCGGCGTGCAGTACCTGGTTGCCGGTGGGCTTGCCGTCAACGCCCACGGTTACCTGAGATTTACCAAGGATGTGGATTTCGTGCTGAGATTACTCCCGGAAAATATCAAGTGGGCCTTCGCCGCACTTGGCGAGCTTGGCTACCGGCCCAATGTGCCCGTCACCGGTGAACAGTTCGCCAACCCTGAGCAACGGCAGAGCTGGATCGACAACAAAGGCATGCAAGTGCTCCAGCTCTGGAGCGACGCGCACAGAGAAACACCTGTCGACATCTTTGTCACCGAACCCTTCCCCTTTGAAGAAGAGTACCAGCGGGCGCTGATCAAACCCCTGTATGGCGAAATCGAAGTCCGCTTCGTCACTATCCCCACCCTGATTCGCATGAAGCAGCTTGCCAATCGGCCACAGGATCACATCGACATCGAAAACCTGCGCCGGATACAGGAAGACAACAATGGCTGACAAGCCGGGAGATAATGTGGACTGGAGTCTCGCAACCTGGGAAGGCGCCACACGTGAAGCCCTGCGGCGCTGGGAGGTGTTACCGCTGGAGCGCATTATTGCTGCATTGGAAGAAATGCAGGAGCTGAACGAAACATTTCGCACAACAGATATTCCCGCTGAAAACACTGGCGGCAAGGCCCACTATTTTCACTATTGGGGCAAGGCGCGCAAGGAAAACGAACAAGGTGCTCTCTATCATCTGTTGCCGTATCACTGTTTGGATGTGGCAGCGGTGGCGGATGCTTGGTGGGAACAGAGCGGGGCGCTTCAATCGTCGTTTGTGAACGTGACAGAAATATCAGCGCAGCAGACCAGGGCATGGGTGCTATTTTTTATAGCGCTGCACGATTACGGTAAGCTGGACATGCGTTTTCAACTCAAAGCACCGAATGCTGTTGAGTCCGTCTATCCTGATTTTGATAGAGAACTCACTGATCTACGAGGTACAGATATCAAGGGTTACTTCCACGGCCCAGTGGGATTCTCTCTGTTTTATCATGACTTCCAGTCTGTACTGGGTTGGAATGAATATGATCAGGAGATATGGGAAACGTGGTGCCCTTGGTTAGCTGCGGTGACAGGACATCATGGCGTGATTCCCAGTGATGTTGACCCATTTGCCGAGATTGACGATAACCAGGCAGATGCTTCCATTATTGCGCATGATAGAGTAGCCAGAGTTGACTGGGTAAGCGCCCTTGAAACGCTATTCCTCAAACCCGCCGACCTATCGATTAATACGCCACCACCGCCGTGTAGCTCACTCCTGGCTGGTTTTTGTTCCGTTGCCGATTGGCTAGGGTCTAACAGCACTGTGGGTGCTTTTGAATATAAGCCTGATAAAGAGCCTCTGGAGGACTACTACCAGCGGAGCTTAACTATTGCCCGGCAACAGTTGGAAGAAAGTGGCTTGTTGTCTACAAAACAACCCTATCAAGGTATCCAGGCGCTATTACCAAAAGAGGGAAACATTCTGCTCCGGCAGCTGCAAACCTTGGTGGATGAGCTACCGGTCGAACGCGGATTAACGATTATCGAGGCCCCCACTGGGTCAGGTAAAACAGAAACGGCTTTGGCTTATGCATGGCGTTTGCTGGATAAAGGTCTCGCAGATAGCATAATTTTTGCCCTGCCTACCCAGGCAACGTCCAATGCAATGTTAAAGAGGTTGGAAACCTGTGCGCCGCTTATCTTCAGCGACCAGTCTAATTTGGTGCTGGCTCACGGAAAGTCAGCATTTAACCAGGACTTTTGGCAACTGAAAAAAAGTTATCAACAGCAAACTGAGCAAGGTGGGGAAGAGGCAAGGGTGCAGTGTGCTGAATGGCTGTCAGCCAGTCGCAAGCGGGTTTTTCTCGGGCAGATAGGGGTTTGTACCATTGATCAAGTATTGATTTCGGTATTGCCCGTGCGTCATAAATTTGTGCGCGGTTTTGGTGTCGGCAAGAGTGCTTTGATTGTCGATGAGGTTCATGCCTATGACAGTTATATGTATGGCCTGTTGGGTGAAGTATTGAAACAGCAACAGATGGCAGGAGGTAGCGTGCTACTGCTTTCTGCAACATTACCCTTTCACCAACGTAAAACACTGAGTCGAACATGGGGTGGTGATTTATCTCGTCAAGAAAAGCCCCCGTATCCGCAGGTAACTCATGTGGGTATGAGCGGTGAGGTCACGCCGTTTGAATTGCCGGAAACGGAGCAGCCAGAAGAACGAGTGGTAGCGATTAATGTCAACGCTACACCTCAGTTGCTGCCCGATGATGCTTTAATCGAACAGATGATTCATGCCGCAAAATGCGGGGCACAAGTAGTATTCATCTGTAATCTTGTGGATGTTGCACAGGGTTTGGCCAGGCGATTGAGAGAACAAAGGGAGATCCCGGTTAATTTGTTTCATGCCCGTTATCGTTTTTGTGATCGACAGGCCATAGAAAAGCAGGTGCTGGAGAAGTACGGCAAAGATGGCAAGCGGGAGCAAGGCTCGATACTGATTGCCACCCAGGTAGTGGAACAGAGTCTCGATCTTGATTTTGATTGGATGATTACCCAGCTTTGTCCGGTTGATCTGCTGTTCCAACGATTGGGTAGATTACATCGCCACCAACGTCCTCGGCCAAATGGCTCTAAGAACCCGAAATGTACCGTGCTGATTCCTGACGATGAGGATTACGGCTACCACGGGCTGATATATGGCAACACCCGCGTGCTGTGGCGGACTGCTCAGTTACTATTGAAAGCTGAAGGGGTGATTCACTTTCCGGCTGCTTATCGAGACTGGATAGAACGGGTATATAAAGAAGACAGCTGGGGCGATGAACCCAGTGATGTCATTGCCAGCTATGAGGAATTTGTAAAAGAGAGTGATGGTAGTCGTTACACGGCGCAGCTATTAATGCGAAGTGATGTGGAAGAATTTTCAGATACAGACAGCAATGTATCGGCACTGACTCGCGATGGAGAAATGAGCCTCAATGTTTTGCCGGTTCTGGATTCAATTGACGGTCTGAAATTGCTAGATGATGGCGAGTTAATTCAAAATCTGGAGGAGTGGTGGCGGGATGAGGCCTTGAATCTAAATATGATTGCCGTTCCCAGCAGTTGGCGAAAATTTCTGCCGGAAGGCTAGAAAGGACTGATAGCTCTGCCTATGTGTATTGATGGCAACAGTTTCACTGTTGATCTTGGCGGTGTGTCAATCTACTACAGCAAAGCATATGGATTAGAAAAGGAGGTGGTGACTGATGAATCTATTAACGGGTGAGTGGATACCTGTTCAACACGAAGGAGTGTTTGAGCACATTAGCTTGAAAGCTCTTCTGACTCAGGATGAGGACTGGCAGATCAGTCTTCCCAGGGATGACATGGAAATGGCCTGCCTGCAACTGTTGGTCAGCCTTACTCAAGTGCTGTTTATTCCCGATAACAAGGGTCAGTTAGTTGAACACATCGCTCAACCGATTTCTGAAAGTGACTATATCGCTGCCATTGAAAGTAAACAGGACTGGTTTGAGCTGGATCATCCACAGCACCCATTTATGCAAATTCGTGGGGTCAAGGCGAAAGAGCTTACCGATATGGCGAAACTCTTTGCCGGTTTAACGGGTGCTACCAGTAGTGCCTTTGTGAATGAATCAGGTCTTGCTGGTCAGCTTTGTCCCTCATGTACAGCAATGGGTCTGTTTAATCAGGCGGCTAACTGCCCCGGCTTCGGTGGTGGTTTTAAAGCCAGTTTGCGGGGTGATTCACCTATTACCACATTGATTTTGGGTAGTAATTTGCGCCAGACTATTTGGCGCAATGTGTTATGCAAAAAAATGTTGGATGTTTCAATGCCATGGTTTGAAACTGCCCGAAATAAAAGCCCAAACTGGGTAGATCTGGTCAAGGAAAAAGAGAATATAGAAGCACATCAAACCGGCTTGTTGAGAGGGTTGTTTTGGCAGCCTGCCCATATCGAACTTATAAAAGGTGATGGTGAGGGAGTTTGTGATTGTTGTGGCCAGCAGGGTGAGTGCTATATCGGTTTCAAGAAAGAGAAGTTTGTCTACGAGTTCAAGGGGGTTTGGCCTCACCCTCATGGCCCAAGGGTATTTAAGGTTGCTAGAGGAGAACGGGAGGAAAAGTTTTCTTCATTTACCACGGCCGCCCCGTCCTGGACCTTGCTTACTCAGTTTTTAATTCGGAAAGAGCAAGAACGAGAGGGGCATACCCCGGCACCAGTGGTTAGCCAAGCCAGGCAAATGGATGTGGTAAATAGACGGCTCTATTTAATGGTTGGTGGTTACCGCAATAAGCAGGCCTCAATTCTGGAGAGGCGGCATGAACTGTTTAATATAGCCAGAGAATGGCAGAACAATGACCGGCAGATCGAGAGGATTGTCGATACAGGCTTGACCTATAGAACTGAACTACGAAAAAAGCTCTTCGGGTTTTTCAAGGCAACAGGTGCATCTCTTCAAGATCAAGCTGAACATCGTTTTTATAAGCAGACTGAACCCCTGGTTCACGGTATGTTGCGCAACATGGATTTCAAGGAGAGTAAGGCAGCGTTTTCTGATTATCACCAGCAACTGCGGGAAGCCACGCACAATATATTCAAACAGGTAACCGAGCCTTACCAAAATGAGCCGAAGATGATCAAAGCTTTGGCGATAGCGCGCCGTGGCCTGGAAAAATCACTAAACGAACTCAATTGAGGAGGTGCCCCAATGGAGGCAGTTAAGAAAGAGAAGAAAGCACTGGATTTCGTAAAACTTTATGAGCACTTTACATCATTAAAAGAGCGAATAAGTGGTCTGGAGGCAGAAATAAAGCGGGTGGCCAGTCCGGATGGACTGGTGGATATTCCATCGTTTTACCGGTTAATGGCAGGAACTGGCACCCATAAAGGTTGGCAGCGGGTCGTGTTCTTTTTGCCTTATGTGAAACACAAAGTGGGTGCCGATTCTATTGGCAGGCAACTGGCGAAGGGGCGGGTAAGTGAAATGCGCCTGTTTCAGATTATCCGCTCTGGTTCTCCCAACGACATTATCCAGTTGCGCCGCCTAGTTCAACAGGTAAAGCCTACGGTAGATTGGCAATATTTTGGCAAAACTTTGTACTACTGGGATTACGGTGATCGTAATAAAAGGCAACTGCTCGAAGATTACTTTTTGACTTCAAAAAAATAACGATTCAATACAGGGAAAACAAAATGAGTGAAAAAAACTTTCTTAATATCCATGTCCTGATTTCACATAATCCATCATGTTTGAATCGTGATGATATGAATATGCAAAAATCGGCTATTTTTGGTGGCAAACGTCGAGTGCGTATCTCCAGTCAGAGCCTGAAGAGGGCAATGCGAAAGAGTGAATATTATGCAGAACACCTGGGGCAACCTAGCACCCGCACAAAGAGACTCAATGATGTGGTAAATGCGATGCAGGCTGCATTGGGTGAGAAATTTACTGAGGAGACAATTGCTAAGGCGGTGAAATGGATATCGGGTAAATCGGATATCAATGCTGATGTAACGGATGATGCCGTTGCCCCTTGGGTAGTTGAGGAGGTGGCTTATATCTGCCAGGAAATTCAGGCGGGTGAGGCGGAGGAGATTGACCAGAAAAAGCTGGAAAAGAAAATCAAAAAAGACTCAACGGGTTTGCGACAAGCTATCGGCCAAGCTGTGGATGTGGCTTTGTCGGGTCGCATGGCAACCTCTGGATTGATGAGTGAAGTGGGCAAGGTGGATGGAGCAATGGCCCTGGCGCACACCATTACCACCCACGCAGTAGATGCAGATATTGATTGGTTTACTGCTGTTGATGATTTCCAGGAGCTGGGTTCAGGCCATTTGGATACCCAGGAATTTAGCTCCGGCGTTTTTTATCGTTATGCCAGTATTAACCTGAAGCAACTGCAATCCAATCTGGGTGGCGCCAGCCGTGAGCGTGTGTTGGAGATCGGTTCTCGTTTGGTACACATGCTTTCCACCGTTGTGCCTACCGCCAAACAACAAAGCACCGCAGCTTACAACCCGGCTGATTTGGCAATGGTTAGTTTTAGCGATATGCCCATCTCTTTGGCCAATGCTTTTGAAAAGCCTGTTGAAGCAAAACAAGGCAGTGGTTTTTTGAACCCGTCCATTGATGGTCTGTTGGATTATTGGCAAAAGGTTCATAAAGGCTATGGGCTTGATGAGCGGGCTTCAGTTTTCATGCTGGCTGATTCTTCGGGTGCTGAAGGTTTGTCATTGGCAGAGAGTTTGCCGGCACTGGAAAGTTGGGTAAGAAACGACGGCAAGGAGTAAGCGCCATGCAGGAATATCTTATTCTCAAACTCGAAGGGCCGTTGCAGGCTTGGGGCGGGCATACCTTTGAGGACAGGCGTCCCAGCGAGTTGTTTCCTACTCGCAGCGGCTTGCTTGGGTTGCTGGCTGCCTGCCTGGGTATTGATCGAGCGGATGTGGAAAAGCAGCAAGCACTGGCCACCAGTGTGTCGTTTGCTGTTCGCGTTGATAGCGCGCCCATAAAAATGATTGATTACCACACGGTGAAGGGTGCCCGTAAAGAACATCGGGGGTTAAAGTCAATTGAGACGATTCAAACTTGGCGCGAGTATCTGCAAGATGCCAAATACACCGTCGCCATCTGGTTAACGGGACGGGCGACGGTTTCATTTGATGCGCTTGTTGGTGCAATCAACAGGCCTGCTTATACCCCGTTTCTTGGGCGGCGTTCGTGCCCCATTACTCGTCCTTTATTTTCAGACAGGCTGAATGCCGTGAATGTGCTTGAAGTTTTGGCGTTGGTTAATCCCGTTGGTGGCACGGTGTACAGTGAATGTTTGGACGAATCCAAACCCAGGTTATTGATTAGAGATGTGCCCATCAGCGGTCGAAAACGTCAGTTTGCAACCCGTCAGGTTTCTATTCATGTAGGGAAGGGGGGCGATTATGTACCTTAGTCGAGTATATGTGCAGTGGCCCAAGTCAAAAAACGCATACACTCTACACAAATCTTTGTGGGAGCTTTTCCCCAACCGGCCTGATGATTCACGAGATTTTTTGTTTCGTGTTGAACAGGAGAAAACAGGTGCGGGGGCAACTGTCTTGATGCTATCTCAGAAAGAGCCGACAGTTGGTGTTGACTCTGTTGAGGTTAAAGCAATGCGCGATTATTCATTGAACTTGCGTGAAGGTCAGCGTTTCCGGTTTTTGCTTAAAGCCAACCCTGTTAAAACCATCAAAGATGAAAAGGGACGTAAAAATGCTAAAGGTGAGATTAAAAAATGCAGGGTGCCATTGATTAGAGAGGAAGAACAACAACAATGGCTGATGCGACGGTTGGATGGTATTGCTGTGCTGGAGGAGATGCAGGTGAGCCCCTGTGTCCCTCTTTACTTTCGCAAAGGTAAGCAGGCCGGAAAAGTGGTTCCCGTACGTTTTGAGGGCGCAATGAGAGTAGTTGATCCGTTGCTGTTTAAAGAACTGGTTACCAAGGGCGTTGGTCCAGCTAAGGCCTTGGGGTGTGGGATGTTGTCATTGGCATAGGCCCCGCCAAGGCCTGCTGCTGGTGCGGCGCGTCTGACAGGTTGTGCTATCATTTGATGGCATATATAGGATTATCTGAAAGGAGGCAAGTCGTGGATACCTTTACCGTAAGAGACCTGCGTGAGCGCACCGGTGAACTGATCAGGGATGCCGAAACCGGTGAATTATCCGTGGTGACAAAGCATGGCCGCCCGGTATTTATCGCCGTCCCCTTTGATGAAAGCGTAGTGAAGTCCGGTGTGTTGACGGCCCTGGCGGTAAAACTCTATGAGGAGGACGTTCTGAGCCTGGGTAAGGCGGCCAAATTCGCGGGCTGCACGGTGGCTGAATTCACCGAACAGCTTGGCAGGGCGGGCATACCCAGCGTTCGTTATTCGGCGGAAGAGCTGGAAGCGGAGCTGGCCGCCCTTGGTTGAATCGAAGCACCGTTTGGTGGTTGCCGATGCAGGGCCTTTGATTGCCTTTGCGCGGCTGGATTTGCTGGCCTTGCTGCCGGAGATGTTTGGCACACTCATCGTGCCGGAAACTGTCTTGAATGAGTGTCTGCATGTTCCCACTCGCCCAGACGCCAGGGTAATCCAGCAGGCCATGGATGCCGGCCTGCTGGATATTCACCACGATCAAGCGGTGGTTGCCGAAGATTGGCCACCCGCATTGGGTGCGGGTGAACTGGCGGCAATCTGCCTGGCGAAGACGCTGGACTGCCCCGTGCTCATGGACGACAAACTGGCGCGGCGGGTTGCTGTCTCGATGGGACTGCGAATCATTGGAACGGCCGGGGTACTCGTCAGGGCGAAGCAACAGACGAGGATTGAGGCCGTCGCACCCTTGCTGCACACCTTGCAGGCTTCCGGTTATCACCTGGCCCCCGATCTGCTGGAACACATTCTCCAGTTGGCGGGCGAACAGAAATAGACAAACAGAAAAGGAACGATCTCTTGCTGCCACCCCTCAAGCCCATCGCCATGAAAGAACGCGTCTCGATGATATTTGTTGAGCGTGGTCAGATTGATGTGCTGGATGGCGCTTTTGTCGTTGTGGATAAGGGGGGCGTGCGCACCCACATCCCCGTCGGTAGCGTCGCCTGCATCATGTTGGAGCCGGGCACCCGTGTTTCGCACCGTGCCGCGGCACTGGCCGCCCGCGTCGGCACCCTGCTGGTTTGGGTAGGAGAGGCCGGGGTGCGGCTTTATGCCGCCGGGCAACCGGGCGGAGCGAGATCAGACCGGCTGCTGTACCAGGCCAAGCTGGCGCTGGATGAGCAGGCGCGTCTCAAAGTGGTGCGCAAGATGTACGAATTTCGTTTTGGTGAAGCGCCGCCGCAACGGCGCAGTGTCATACAACTGCGCGGCATTGAAGGCGCGCGAGTCAAAAAAATGTACCAACTGCTCGCCAAGCGCCACGGCGTGAGCTGGAAAGGCCGCGACTACAATCCGAACAACTGGGATGCCAGCGACATTCCCAATCGTTGCCTCAGCTCCGCCACCGCGGCCCTTTACGGCATCACCGAAGCCGCCATTCTTGCCGCTGGGTACGCACCCGCCATTGGATTCATTCACACCGGCAAACCCCTGTCGTTTGTCTATGATATCGCCGATCTGTTCAAATTCGACACCGTCGTCCCGCTTGCCTTTCAGATCGCCGCGAAAAATCCGCGCGAGCCGGAGCGTAAGGTGCGTCTTGCCTGCCGGGATACCTTCCGCGAAAGCAAAATCCTCAAAAAGATCATTCCCACCATCGAAGAGATTCTCGCCGCCGGCGAACTCGAGCCACCAAAGCCAGCGGAAGATGCTATCGGCCCCGCCATTCCCAACCCGGAGAGTATTGGTGATGCTGGTCATCGTAGTTGAAAACGTCCCGCCCCGGCTGCGAGGCCGGCTCGCCGTGTGGCTGCTGGAAATCCGCGCTGGCGTATACATCGGCACCCCTTCCAAGCGCTTGCGTGAAAATATCTGGGAGCAGGTGATCCAGGGCTGCGAAGAGGGCAATGCCGTGATGGCGTGGAGCACCAATACGGAAAGTGGTTATGACTTTGTTACCTTCGGCAAGAACCGGCGTATTCCCGTCGAATTTGATGGACTCAAACTTGTTTCATTTCTGCCCCCGGAGCCGGCGCCGGATGCTCTTTACCAACTCGGAAAAACATTCAATAAGTGCATCGCTTTTGGCCCTTGTTAGGCCTGAAAAAGTTGGTACAATTTCAAGCGCTGGATTTTTGGTGGTGTAACAACAAGTTACAGGAAGTGCGTTCCCCACACCCGTGGGGATGAACCGGCCAGCAGTCCTCCGGCGGCCACGGTCACCAGGCGTTCCCCACACCCGTGGGGATGAACCGGCAACAGCAGCATTTAAGGGCGGGTTATCCGTCGCGTTCCCCACACCCGTGGGGATGAACCGTTCCATTATTTTGCGAGCAAGTTTGAAGCGAGGCGTTCCCCACACCCGTGGGGATGAACCGGGTTGGCGTAATGATCAATGAGGGGTCGCGCGGCGTTCCCCACACCCGTGGGGATGAACCGGCGACATCATCAATGCGTCCACTTATTCGCAAGCGTTCCCCACACCCGTGGGGATGAACCGGTGCTGTACTTCACGATCAAGGATGAGATCATGCGTTCCCCACACCCGTGGGGATGAACCGCAATTCTGAACTTCTTTGCGGCGCTGATCTTCGCGTTCCCCACACCCGTGGGGATGAACCGTGCCAGCCTATCTCATAGACGGCATTGCCGTAGCGTTCCCCACACCCGTGGGGATGAACCGATGGGGTGGTGATCCGCTGGATGGAGTTATTTGCGTTCCCCACACCCGTGGGGATGAACCGCGATTATTGAGGATTATTCGATTACCGTCTGCGCGTTCCCCACACCCGTGGGGATGAACCGGAACCATAAATTCAGAATGGTGGGGGAGGCAGGCGTTCCCCACACCCGTGGGGATGAACCGTAAGCGCTGAATGATTTGGTAGGGGTCACGGTGCGTTCCCCACACCCGTGGGGATGAACCGCTGTTACTGATACGATCTTAAACCACCCATTGGCGTTCCCCACACCCGTGGGGATGAACCGTACCGCAATTTGACGCAGGAAGAAGTTGCGCTCGCGTTCCCCACACCCGTGGGGATGAACCGTATTGAGGCAGCATCACTGCCACCGATTCCTTGCGTTCCCCACACCCGTGGGGATGAACCGGTTAGCCCTTATAAATGAGTGCTTTGGGTGCAGCGTTCCCCACACCCGTGGGGATGAACCGCGCCTCAGTCTCGGGCCTGTCGATATGTCCCGGCGTTCCCCACACCCGTGGGGATGAACCGTACAGCTGCCGCATCGCTTCCGCCAATCCCTTGCGTTCCCCCCACCCGTGGGGATGAACCGCGCATATCCCGCCAATGAATTTACAGGACAGGGCGTTCCCCACACCCGTGGGGATGAACCGGTTACCCCGATATCGGTAGGACCGACAATCTCGCGTTCCCCACACCCGTGGGGATGAACCGGAATTGCGGGCTCGTATAAAAACACCGGTGTGGCGTTCCCCACACCCGTGGGGATGAACCGTATCCAGTAAATAATTTATAACCTTTTTTACCGCGTTCCCCACACCCGTGGGGATGAACCGATCCACGGTTCGCAGTCGATTAATACCGCGCGGCGTTCCCCACACCCGTGGGGATGAACCGCATCCATGGATGGACAAGTGCCTGCTGACCAAGCGTTCCCCACACCCGTGGGGATGAACCGTATTCATCAAATTTTGTCCATTCATCTGTTGCGCGTTCCCCACACCCGTGGGGATGAACCGCACATTTTCGAGAGGCGTACACGAAAAGGGTAGCGTTCCCCACACCCGTGGGGATGAACCGTCCGAACGCCGCTTACGTGTCTATGCCCATAAGCGTTCCCCACACCCGTGGGGATGAACCGGTCAGCAAGATCGGCAGATTGGGATCGGAGGCGCGTTCCCCACACCCGTGGGGATGAACCGCGGGATTGTATTCGGCGCGCTGCATCATCGGTGCGTTCCCCACACCCGTGGGGATGAACCGACTTCGAGCGCCTCCTTGAGGCGAATCGGGCCGCGTTCCCCACACCCGTGGGGATGAACCGGTCCGCCCAAATTTGAGACAGATTAATT
>JAJRWE010000019.1 GCA_024276955.1 Gammaproteobacteria bacterium | reverse complement strand
GCGATCACGCTCGCCGGTGCGACCTTCGCGGCCGTAAACAGCACACTCTTTCAGATCACGGCCCAGGGTCTCGGCCACCACCTCGCCCATACGCAAGGCGGTGCCGGAGGGGGCATCGACCTTGTGGCGATGGTGGGCCTCGATGATCTCGATATCCATCTCGTCACCCAGCACCTTCGCCGCCATTTCCAGCAGTTTCAGGCACAGGTTGACGCCCACGCTCATGTTGGGGGCGAAGACGATACCGATCTCCTGCGCCGCGTCGGCCAGCTCGGCCTTCTGCGCATCCGTGAGGCCGGTGGTGCCGATGACCATGGCGGCGCCACGCGCACGGCACACGGCCAGATTGGCCAGGGTAACCTCAGGCAGGGTGAAGTCGATCAGCACGTCGAACTCGTCGGCCGACTGCAGGTCATCGACCACGGCCACATCCAGCCTGCCGATACCCGCCAGCTCGCCGGCATCGGCACCCACCAGTGAACTCCCCGCCCGCTCGATGGCGGCGGCAACGGCAACGCCTTTCGTTTGCTGTACGGCTTCCAGCAGGGTCTTGCCCATACGTCCGGCGGCGCCGGTAATGGCTACTTTGATCATGTCTCTCCCGATGATGTTGTTCTTGATTGGCCGCTCTGGTACGGCAAAATCGCCTTATTGCCACAGAGACACAGAGTTCATGGAGGAAACACTCAAAGTCAAAAACTCTGTGTACTCCGTGCCTCTGTGGCGAATCAAATTTTACCAACTGATATAGGCGTACCCGTCTTCCTGCAATTCCATCAGATCCGACGCACCCACTTCCACGATGCTGGCAAAGGGCAGCATGTCCTTCGTCTCCCAGCCCAGCGCCTTCATGGTGTTGCCGCAGGCATGGAATTCCACACCGTACTGGCTCAGGCTGGACACTCGCTGACGGGTTTCTTCACTCACCGGCCGCTGGGGTTCCTTGGCCAGAATGTGCAGACCGGGGCCGATGGCCACCACCACGATGTGGATGTTGTCACCGTATTTGCGCAACATGGCGCCGACGGAAAACAGCACCGCTTTCTGATAGGCTTCGTCAGCCTTGTTGAACTGGTAGACCAGCTTGTGATCTGGTGGATCGCCGGGGAAACGCAGCTCCTCGTCTTCATCACCGGCGAAGGCCGCGCCAGCTGCCCCCAGGCTGAGCAGGGTGACCAGCAAGGTTGCCAGAAAACATCGGCGCCCGTGAACTCTGCTTCCGGTCTGATCCATTCCGCCCATGACGCCGCCCCTCACAGATCAATAATCTGCTTTGCCTTTGTATTATAACTTGATGTCTTCAAAGAATTTTTTGACCCCATCCAGCCACGAATGTTCCTTCGGGCGGTGGGTGCTGCTGCCCGACATTGTGCCATCGAGTTCGCGCAGCAGATCCTTCTGTTTCTGGTTCAGATTGACCGGCGTTTCGATCAGCACCCGGCAGAGCAGGTCGCCGACCTGGCCACCGCGCACCGATTTCACGCCCTTACCACGTAGCTTGAACAGGCGGCCGCTCTGCGTCTCGGCGGGGATCTTCAGCTTGACCCGACCATCCAGGGTCGGCACCTCCAGCTCACCCCCCAGTGCCGCAGTGACAAAACTGATAGGCACCTCGCAGTAGAGGTCGTTATCCTCACGCACAAAGATGGGGTGTTCCTTGACGCTGATCTGCACATACAGATCGCCCGCCGGTGCACCGCGCCCCCCGGCCTCGCCCTCGCCGGCCAACCGGATGCGATCGCCATTGTCCACCCCCGCCGGCACCTTTACCGAGAGGGTTTTCTGTTCTTCAACGTGACCCTGTCCATGACAGGTGGTGCAGGGATCCTTGATCATCTGGCCACTGCCGCGGCACTGCGGGCAGGTCTGCTGCAGGGAGAAGAAACCCTGCTGCATGCGTACCTGGCCGATACCGCCGCAGGTGGTGCAGGTGATCGGTGAGGTGCCCTTTTTCGCACCGCTGCCACCACAGCTGGAACAGCTCACAGAGGTGGGCACGCGGATCTTCACCGTCGTTCCCCGCACCGCTTCTTCCAGGGTCAACTCCAGGTGATAACGCAGATCAGCGCCACGGCGAACCCGTTGCTGCCCTCCGGCACCGCCCCGGCTGCCGCCGAAGATGTCACCAAACACGTCGCCAAAGATGTCGCTGAAACTGGCGCCATCGGCCGCACCCGGCCCACCACCACCCATGCCGGCATCCACGCCGGCATGGCCAAACTGGTCATAAGCTGCACGCTTCTGGGCATTGGAAAGCACCTCGTAGGCCTCCTTGGCCTCCTTGAATTTTTCCACCGCCTCGGCATTGTCGGGATTGCGGTCTGGATGATGCTTCATGGCCTGTCGCTTGAAGGCCTTTTTCAGCTCGACCTCGGTGGCATTGCGCTCCACACCGAGTACTATGTAGTAATCACGTTTAGACATATTATTTTTTAACTACAGTTAGTTATAAACAATTTCGATAATTTCCTTTAGACGGCGCAACGCGACAGGCGGGAAAACCCACCTGTCGCGTCTTGCCGTACACAGCGATCTTCAGGCCACGGCCGGGATCACTTCTTGTCGTCTTTGACTTCCTCGAACTCGGCATCAACGACGTCATCCTTGCCAGCAGTCGACTGGGCGCCGGTATCTGCGGCCCCCGCGCCAGCGGCGCCAGCCCCCGCCGCCTGGGCACCTTCACCCTGCTGCGCGTAGACCCGCTCGGCCATCTTGCCGGAAGCCTCAACGAGTACCTTGGTCTTGGACTCAATGGCATCCTTGTCGTCGCCCTTGAGGGCCTCTTCCAGATCCTTGATGGCGGCCTCAATGGCATCCTTCTCGTCGGCTTCCATCTTGTCGCCCAATTCGTCCATGGACTTCTTGGTGGCGTGAATCATGTTTTCGGCCTGATTGCGCGCATCCACCAGTTCGTGGAACTTGCGGTCTTCCTCGGCATGGGCCTCGGCGTCCTTGACCATCTGTTCGACCTCTTCATCGCTCAGACCACTGGAGGCCTTGATGACGATGGACTGTTCCTTGCCGGTCGCCTTGTCCTTGGCTGATACGTGCAAGATACCGTTGGCATCGATGTCGAAGGTCACCTCGATCTGCGGCACGCCACGCGCCGAGGGCGGAATATCGGACAGATCAAAGCGGCCCAGGGACTTGTTGGCCGAGGCCATCTCTCGCTCACCCTGCAGCACGTGCACGGTAACCGCGGTCTGGTTATCTTCCGCCGTGGAGAAGACCTGATTCGCCTTGGTCGTAATCGTCGTATTCTTCTCGATCAGCTTGGTCATCACGCCGCCCATGGTCTCGATACCGAGGCTCAGTGGGGTGACGTCGAGCAGCAGCACGTCCTTCACCTCGCCGCCCAGCACACCGCCCTGAATGGCCGCGCCGACAGCCACGGCCTCATCGGGATTGACGTCCTTACGCTGCTCACGGCCGAAGAATTCCTTCACCTTCTCCTGCACCTTGGGCATACGGGTCTGGCCACCGACCAGGATCACGTCGTCCACGTTACTGGCGGACAGGCCGGCATCCTTCAACGCCAGCTTGCAGGGCGCGATGGAACGCTCGATGAGCTCTTCCACCAGCGACTCCAGCTTGGCGCGGGTCATCTTGATGTTGAGATGCTTCGGGCCACTGGCATCGGCCGTGATGTACGGCAGATTGATATCGGTCTGCTGGGTCGAGGACAGCTCGATCTTGGCCTTCTCGGCACCCTCTTTCAGGCGCTGCAGGGCCAGTGGATCATTGCGCAGATCGATGCCCTGATCCTTCTTGAATTCAGCGACCAGGTAGTCAATCAGGCGCTGGTCGAAGTCCTCACCACCGAGGAAGGTGTCACCGTTGGTGGACAGCACTTCCACCTGATGCTCGCCGTCGATGTCGGCCAGCTCGATGATGGAAATATCAAACGTACCACCACCCAGATCGTAGACGGCAATCTTGCGATCACCCTCTTTCTTGTCCATACCAAAGGCCAGGGCCGCGGCGGTGGGCTCGTTGATGATGCGCTTCACTTCCAGACCGGCGATCTTGCCCGCATCCTTGGTGGCCTGGCGCTGCGAATCATTGAAGTAGGCCGGCACGGTGATGACCGCCTCGGTCACGGTCTCACCGAGATAGTCCTCGGCGGTCTTCTTCATCTTCTGCAGCACACGGGCAGCGACTTCCTGCGGTGCCATCTTCTTGCCATTGACCTCGACCCAGGCGTCGCCATTGTCGGCGGCGATGATCTTGTACGGCACCAGCTTGATGTCCTTTTGTACCTCATCATCGGTAAACTTACGGCCGATAAGGCGCTTGATGGCATACAGGGTATGGGCCGGGTTGGTGACGGCCTGACGTTTGGCCGGCGCACCGACGATGACTTCACCGTCATCGGTAAAGGCCACCACCGATGGCGTGGTGCGATCACCCTCGGCGTTTTCAATCACCCGGGGCTCACCGCCTTCCATCACTGCCACGCAGGAGTTGGTGGTGCCCAGGTCAATACCAATAATCTTTCCCATGGTTCGTTCTCCGCTCTATTCCTAATTATTTACTTTAAATTCAGTTTTAAATTCTGAGTGTTGCGCTTTGCATTACTAAATAGGGGTGATTGCTGTTTTTTCAAGCCCCCGGTTTTCAAGCCTTAGCTTTCGACACCACCACCATCGCTGGGCGAATCAGCCGGTCATTGAGCTGATAGCCCTTCTGCATCACCGCCATTACCGTGTTGGGTGCGTGCTCCTCGCTCTCTTGCAGGGACATGGCCTGATGCTGCTCAGGATTGAAGGTTTCGCCGACGGGATCGATCTCCTTGATGCCCGACTTCTCCATCGCCGCGCTGAGCATCTTCAGGGTCAGCTCGGTGCCTTCGCGCAGCTGCTTGATCGCCTCGGCGGCATCCGCCTCGCCGCCGGCGGCAGCCAAGCCCATTTCCAGACTGTCTTTCACTGGCAGCAATTCCTGGGCGAATTTCTCCAGCGCGTACTTGTGCGCGTTTTCCACATCCTGTTTGGCGCGCCGGCGCAGGTTCTCCAGTTCGGCATTGGTGCGCAGCAACTGATCCCAGTGCTCATCCGCCTTGCCTCGGGCGTCTTCCAGCAGCAGGGTCAGTTCCTCGTGACTGGGGGCCTCACCCTGTGCCGCGCCCTCTTCAACCACACCTTCCACGGCACCTTCGGTTTTCGGGGCCTCGGGTGTCGATTGTTCATTATTGGTCATTGATTGGTCTCCATGGTCTCCACAAGCCGTTTCTGATTCTGAAATTCAACAGGCCAATCCGCTGTGGCCTGTGGGGAAAATATGGGCTAATTCCGCGGATTCAAGACGCGGCCGAGTAATTTCGCCGTCACGTCCACCACCGGGATGATACGGTCATAGGCCATACGCGTGGGGCCGATAACCCCCAGCACGCCCAGCACCTGGTCATCGGCGGAAGAATAGGTGGCGGTGACAACGCTGCAATTGTCGAACACCTCGTAGCCGGATTCCTGGCCGATGAAGATCTGCACCCCCTGCGCCTGCAGGGACTTGTCGAACAAATCCAGCATCGCGCGCTTCTCGTTGAAGGCCTCGAACAACTGGCGAAGTCGCGTCACATCGGCCATCTCTTCATAGCCCATCAGATTGGTCTCGCCCGCCAGCACGTAGTCCTGTGCCCCGCTATCACCCTCGGATGTCTGCTGCGCCATGTCGATGGCCGAGCGCATCAGGCGATCAATGTGCTCGCGGTCACCCTGCATTTGATTCAGCAGATCGTGCCGTACCGCCGAGAGGTCCCGACCCTCGAATTGTGCATTGAGATAGTTGGCGATACGCTCCAGCTCCGCCCGGCTGTATGACCGCGAGGTCTGGATCACCCGGTTCTGCACATCGCGCTCGTTGATCACCAGAATCGCCAGCACGCGGTTGTCCGACAGGGGTAGGAATTCGATGTGCCGCAGCGCCTCCTGTTTTTGGAACGGCAGCATCACCACGCCCGCCATGCGTGTCAGCCCGGACAGCATGGCCGAGGCATTTTCCAGCAGCGTCGAAGTATCCACTTCGGCATCCAGTTGCTCGGCGATGGTCTGCACCTCGGGCTCGCCCAGTGGCTTGACGGACACCAGACTGTCGATGAACAGACGGTAACCCAGCTCGGTCGGCACACGCCCAGCGGAGGTATGCGGTGCATGCACCAGCCCCAGGCGCTCAAGGTCCGCCACCACATTGCGTACGGTGGCCGGGCTCAGGTCCAGCCCGCTATCCTGCGCCAGGGTCTTCGACCCCACCGGCTGACCGTCGCGGATGTGCCGCTCGATCAGGGCCTTGAGCAGGTACTGGGCGCGTTCATTGATGGCGGGTTCAGTCACGGGAAGGAATAATTCTACTTGGCTGCGTTAACACTTCATTTAGCACTTATTTGGCACTTATAGATGAGGTCTGTGCAGGGGTTTTCAAATGACGGCTTCAAATGACAGCAAAATCAGCCTATGAATCGGCCACCAAGAGCGGCTACTTTAGCACCCCCATGGCTGGAGTGCTAAGCCTCATTTTAGGCCGGCCCCATTATTGAGAACGGCGTGAGAGATTGTTTTTGCGTGGAAGTCAGGGCAGCGAGCACCTTGAATGCCAAGGGTTTTAGGCGTTCTACTTTGTCAGATTACTCCCTCGCCACCTAGTGTAGTGTCCTATACTAAATGTAGATATAGACGAAACGAGAAAGGACAGTTGCAAGGCGCGTCCTCGCAGGGATAGTGGTGCTATCTCAAGAGGACGCAACGCCGCAGATGCCTTTCTCGTTTCGCCCGGAGGGAAGCCATTGACGCCACGATTACGGCGTTGCAGCCCTTGAAAAGGGAACCACCCTTCCCTGCGGGCTGCGCCTTGTACTCGTGGCGTCAATGGCTTTCTATATCTGCATTTAGTATAGGACACTACACTAGATCGCCTGGCATGCGTTGGTCGTTGGTGTAGGGTGCTGGTGAGTGGTAGCGAACCGCACCGTTTGCGTGTAACGGGATGTTAAGCGTTGGTCATTGATGTGATCACCGCTCCCGACCGATGCGGTTCGCTACCGCTCACCGGCATCCTACAGAGCCTTTCCGGGTTTTCAGTCCATAAAACCAAACCACCAGCTTTAGCGGGTGATAGCGCGGAGGTATTTTTCTACAGCTTCATTTTTGCCGTCTGCGTCTGTGTTTTTGATTCCGTTAAAGGACGTAAATGGCTATTATCCATGTGCCGACAAGTTTTGTTGCGGATCCTGCCTGACAGCAAGCGACAATCCGAAGGAACGTAATACAGCGATCAGGCTGGAAAGTCTGGGATTACCCTCTTCGGACAAGAGGCGATACAGGCTTTCTCTGGACAAGCCTGTTTGCCTGGATAGTTTGGCCATACCACCCGTGGCATTGGCAACATTTCTGAGCGCCATCAGCAGTACCCGTTCTTCACCATCTTCCATGGCTGCATTGAGATATTCGGTAATGTCTTCCGTTGTTTTCAGGTAGTCTTCCGCATTGTAGGGCACAACCCTTTGTTTATTGCTCATGGTATTGCCTCCAATAGTATTTCGCTTTCTCTACATCCTTACTCTGGGTTGATTTATCTCCGCCACAAAGCAAAATCACCAGCTTGTCACTATCCCAGCCGAAATATACTCGATAACCTTTTCCTTCAGGAATTCGTAATTCGCGAACTCCTTCGCCTACGGACTTCCAGTCCCCCTCCAATCCTAAGATAAGGCGGTCAATTCGGATCTGGATTCTCTTCTCCGCCCGTTTATCTCTCAACCCAGCAATCCATTCATCGAAAGGAACCTTACCAATCGCATCCTGAAATTTGTATATTTTTATCATAACACTTACTATAGCTTATAAGCTACAGGATAAAAAGCCCATTCAACTACCGTATCAGGGTGGTCAGGTTCAAAAAGGCTCTGCAGTAGCCTCGTGCAGAGAAGATACCGGCCTCCTTTTTAGTACCGGCAAGTTCACTGGCATCCGTGGGCGTAGCATAATTCACACCATATGGTATAGTTAACCATATGGTGGCGCAATTGATCTTCCGGGATAAATACGTCTACGCCGATGGGGCCATTCGCGAGATGGTGATTTGGCGTTTACCGGTCACGGAGAGTGAGCGGCCACATGGCCTCAAGGACTTCAAGGCAGAAATCGAATGCTTACGAGGTAAACGGCATGAGTAAACAACATATTCATATTGGCGTGGAAGATGCAGATCGTGGTTTTGAGCGTTT
>JAJRWE010000194.1 GCA_024276955.1 Gammaproteobacteria bacterium | reverse complement strand
GCGACCTCCTCATGATCGTGGACTTTTTGCGCATAGCGTTCATCCAGTTGGGCAACCCACTCCGTTGAGGATTGGTTGTCGAATTTCTCACTGTTACCTGCCAGGTCGACTCCCTCCTCACGAATCTCTTCCTTGGCGGCCTCTTTGGCCGCCAGGATGTCGTCTTTGATGTCTAACTGCATTTGGTTCCAGTCACCGGCGGCGAGCAGATCGCCGGGGTTGCGGGTGATATAAGGCGTGGCTGGGTTTGGCATGGTGATTCCTCCGTTAGTGATGGTTTTGGTCCTTGGTTTGTACTGGTTGTACTTCTGTTTGGTCTCTGCTGACGGTGGCATGGATGCCGGCGGCCTTGGCCTGCAAGACGCCAAGGGGGCCGGCTCGCAATAACGCCTCCGTTTGCGTTGGCAGGTACAGGTCTGGCTCGCTCAGATCCTTGCCCATGACGATCTTGCGGGCATTTTCAAAGCGTGCGCCTTGGTAAATGATCTCGACATCGAACATTGCCGGCGCGGATTCGCGGGCGGAAACGGTGATGTCGTTGCCCCATACACCGGCTTCCCGGGCCCTGATCTCGATAAATCCGCTTAAGCCTTCCTCTGAGAGATAGAGCCGTGCGGGCGCGCTGTCGGTGCCCAGGGTCAGTGCCGCCGGTTTGCGAAACGGCAGGGTGACGGCCTGCCAGCCCTGAGGGACGAATCCTGCAATGCTTGCTTCCAGCAGCGTGGAGTGGGTGTTGAGCAGGGTCACCAGGAAGCGTTCGTCGTCGGGTGGCTCCGTCACGGCCTTCTCATGCAGCTCGGGATTGTCGGGGCCTTGTCCGAATCGGGTTTGATCAAAACGGCCACCAAAACGAGGTGGCAGATCGGCCGGAAGGTTTACCACCAAGGCGCCGGGTTTGTGCCGGGTCCAGGTGAAAGCGGCCTGGACGCTGGCTTGGGGTGGGTTTTCTACGTCTGCAAAGACCGTTTTCACCCGCTCCGGCGGCAGCGGTGTAAACCGGCTGATGTCGAAGATGGCCCGGTCCCGGCAGCCGCCGCCGGCGAAATGGGCCTCATCGAAATGGGCCGCATCGAAGCGGTCACCGTGGCAGTCCTGATAGCGCCAGCGGTTTTGGCCACGGAGAAGTTTTAACACCGTATCCTTGGCCAGGGATTCGGCCTTGATCAACACGGAGTTTTGCGGCCCGGCATTGATTCGTCGCACCAGCGCGTCGTCCCGTTGTGGGCCCACGCCGATGGTGACGCCGGGGTAGTGTTCCTCGCTGACGTCGCCCAGAGAAGGGCTTACGTGCACGCTAACGTCAAATAGCTGCGCAATTTGCCTGACCACCATTAGCGGCGGTGTATCGGGATACAGTGGGCCGGTGACGCCCACGGCCCGCTGGAGAAATTCCGCCAGTCGAATAGCCGGGCCGGGCTGCAGCCTGGCGAGCGGGTTGTCGTCGGCATCCATCAGCAGCCAATCTTCGCCGTCCAGGTGCAGGCGGCCCTGTAACGTGACGATACGGCCATCGGGCGCCGGCAGTCCGGCGATGTTCGGCACGTTTTCCTCGACGACCACTGTGATTTTGTGGTTGATGACCTCGCTCCTGGCCCGCAGCTGTACGACGTACAGGGACAGCGAATTCACCAGATGCAGAACCTGCTGGCCATCGCCGTTGCGGCACAGCCTCGTTGGCTGTGGCTGTGGCACGGTGATCTGCGCGCCCAGCGGCCCCACCAGGATATCCGTCGCGGCCACGGGGCGTGTTTCGCCACCGGGAGACTGGATAATGGCGCGCAGACCTCGGGATTCGTCGCGGCTGATCTTCGCGGTCTCACCCCGTTGGATGACGGTGAGCAGTCGCACTTGCCATCCCTGCGTCACATTGACCAATGCCGGCCAGACCACGCCCTGGGGTGCATGTAGCGATACCTCAGTATGTGTATCGCTCGCGCCGGTATTGTGAAGACGCCAGTTTGCACCGTGGTGCAGTGATTGCGGTGCTGCCCCGGTCGCCTCGGATGGATACTCCATGACCTCCAGGTAGCGTAATGGCGACACCACGAGGCGGCCATGCTCCCCCGCCGTGTTTGAGGTCAACTGGAGCGTGTTGTCTTCGCCAATGGCCGCGACGCCCGGAAATTGGGCATTGATGGCATCGACCATGTCGGGCAGGAAGGTCATGAGCGGCACTGCGCCGGAGACATCGATATCCGTGGGCCGGCCGCCATCCACACTCAGTCGCAGTATGCGGCGGGCCGTGAGATCGACGGGGCTGAGCAGGGGGATCTCTCCCGTGATGCGCGCGGGTTGCGGATCGGCTCCCTCTACCGTGTCGGCGACTTGACCGAGTAGCAGGGTCCGCGCGTCGCCGGCGGTGTAATGCGTCACCGTAATACGACTGGCCGTGCCCACCTTGCCGGAAGTCAGCACCAGGCGGTCGCCATCGCGGCTGGCGATCCCGCTGCCCAGGGCTTCATTGATGGCAGCGATGACCTCATCCAGATCGGCGGCGTTGGCCGTGCAGTCCACATCCTGCTCCGTGCCGCCATCCAGGGCCAGGCGCAGGTAACGTCTGTTGCCGAGATCGATGTTGCCGCTTAAGTCTGCTTGGCCGGTGATCCGTGCCGGTGCCGCATCGGCACCCTGATAGGTGCGCGGCGGCATGATGCCGAACAAGGCCGCGGTGGCGTCCGCCGTGCCGGGCGTCTCGAAGACAATGCGGCTGCCGGCGCCGTGGGAGGGGGACGTCAGGCGCAGGTAACGGCCGTCGTGGCTGGCGACGATCTCGTCCAGGGCCAGGTTGATGGCGATGATGATTTCGTTCAGTGATGTGTGGGCGGGATCAGCGCCTGCGCAGGAAATTTCCACCGGTGGCGATCCGTCGATGCCGAGTTGTATTCGCTCCGCAGCACTCAGATCGGCACCACTACTCAGATCGACGGTGGCCACGAAACTGACCCCCGAGGCCTGCGTGCCCCGATAGGTTCCGGTCGGTGTGCCGAGTAACGGTTCGAGGGCGTCTTCGGCCTGCGGGGGTTCGATGATGATGCGGCTGGCAGCACCGCTGGATGGCGATGTGAGGGTGAGGTTTTTCCCATCGTGGCTGGCCACGGCCTGGCCCAGCGCGGTATTGATCGCGCTGCTGATTTCCCCGATCACCGTGGCGCGCGGGCGGGGGCCCCGGCAATCGATATCCACCGGCGGTTGTGCGTCGATGCCGAGCCGCAGGTAGGGCGTCTGCCGCAGATCCACGCCGCGACTGAGATCGGCGCTGCCTTTAACCCGGGCACTGGCGGCCTCGATGCCCCGTGCCTGCCTCGATACAAACCCCAGGATGGCCTGTGCGGCCTCGTCGATAATCATGGCGCGGCTCACGAAGCGTCGTTGCTCTATGGTTGTCAGCGCTTCGACGGCCACACTGCCGGCCGCGCCCAATGTCGGCGAGGTGAGGATCAGGGACTGGCCGTCATGGCTGGCGACGCCGGCCGCCAGTTCGGCGTTGATCGCCGCTGCCAGCTCGGCCGGGGTCGCGGCGCGGGGATCGGCCGCCGCGGTGCGCAGATCAATGTTCACCCAGGGGCCGGTGTCGATGGCGATATTGAGAAAATACTGGCCCATCAGGTCGACGCCACCGCTGAGGTCGCGCCGGCCGGTAAAGCTCGCGGTGGACGCGGTGCTGCCTTCGGCATTGCGGGGACGGATGCCGAACAGGGCTTCGCTGGCGTCGTTGCCGGGCGGGGTGCTCAGGACAATGGCGCTGCCCGCGCCGGTGGTGGGTGATGCCAGACTAAGAAAGCGCACAGTGTGGCTGGCGACTGCGACGCCTGTGGCGGTGTTGATGGCAGCGACCACTTCAGCGGCTGAGGTTGCCGCCGGATCGGCCCCGGCGCAATCAATGGTGATGACTGCGCCGCCGTCGATGCTAAGTTGAATCAGGGCATTTTCACTGAGGTCGACGCCACTGCTGAGATCGCGTGTTGCCGTCACCTGGGCCGCATAGGCATCACGGCCGCTGTAAATGGAAAATACCGGCCCGAACAGGCGCTGGGCGGCATCCTGTGCGGCGGCCTGTTGAAAGGCGATGCTGCTGTCGATGCCGGTGGTCGGTGATGTCAGGCTGAGCCGGTTGCCGTCGTGGCTGGCCATGGTCATCCCCAGGTCGCCATTGATGTTGTCGCGTATCTCATCCAGCGTGGTGTGGGCCGGGTCGGCCCCGACGCAGTCGATCTCGGCCAGCAGGCTGCCGTCGATGACCAGGCGCAGATAACGCTCTTTGCTGAGGTCAATATCAGCGCCCAAGTCCGCGCTGCCCGTGACCCGCGCGGCCGAGGCATCATCGCCATAGTAGTGGCGCGGTGCCAGACCGAGAATGGCCCCGGCGGCATCACCCTCGACATCCTCAACTTCTATGCGGCTGGCGGGCCCGGCGGTGGGTGATTCGAGGAACAGGTAAGGGCCGTCCTGATGCGCCACTGTCACGCCGGCCCCGTCATTGATGGTGGTCACCAACTCGTCCAGGCTCACGGCCGCGGAGTCGGCCGCCAGGGCGGTGACATCGATGTCGATGGCCGCGCCACCATCGATCTTCAGGCGTAGGGTAGGGGTGTCGCGCAGATCCACGCCGTCACCCATATCGACGCTTCCGGCGATGCGGGCAGGCAAGGGGGGGCTTCCCACGACGGCGATGGTGTCGACACCCAGCACGAGGGCACTGGCGTCATCACCGCGCGGTTGGCGGGTGACGAGGGTGTCGGTGGCGCGTTTCCACCAGGTATCCAGCTGTTCATGGTCGTCGGCAATATGTAGCGCCAGGGCCTCGGCGGTCACCCGCAGGAGGCCTTGCACGGTTACCGTGCCTTCGAGCAGGGTACGGATATAACGCTTGAGGTGTGCGCGGAATTCCTCGACGTCCTCATCGGCACGGGGCGACAGGCCGTAGAGCGCGGCGAGCCTGGTCAGGTCTTTAAGGGTTTCGGCGCCACGGTCGGCGTGATCCACCCAGTGGGCGCTCATGATCGCCGCCAGACTGTTCTCCGCCCACTGCAATTCGTTGCCGAAGGCGTCCACCAGGGCATAGAGTGCCGATGGCCGTGGCAGCGCCTTAAAGGTGCTCGGCAGATAGCTCAGGATACGATCCGTCTTGGTCGGCAAATCAGTCCTCCTTTTCCAGTAGCAGGATGTCTTCGGCCGCCATGTCCAGCATCACCCACCAGGGTTCGCCATCCACGCTCGCGCTCACCTGGAATTCGCCCGATTCGATCATTTCATCGCTTACCGGTTCGCCGTCCGGGGTCTGCAACAGGCCGCGATCCGGCAGGCGCTGGGCCGTTGGCTGCAAGGCTGGTGCATCCTGGCTGACGGTCTGTGAAATGCTCTGCCGCACGGCGGCCGTATCGTCCAGCGGGACGCCTTGCAAGGCCGCCATGATGGCGTCGACCAGGGTTTCGGCCCCGGGTTTGGCGACATCGGAGCGCCAGACGATGACATCGACGATTCTTACCTCCCTGACATTCGTTACGCCCTTGGCCGCGCTGAGCAGCGCCTGGCCAGCGGCGGGGTCGCCGCTGCTGAGGCCGTCGACGTAGTCTTGCAAGGCCGCGATGATCTCTTCGACCACTTTATCGTTACCGGCGGCGGTGAGCCCGCTATCGATCTCCACCACCATGCGTGGCTTGAAGTAGACATAGCGGGCCACCAGCGTCGTGCGCACGCCGGCGGCGCGGGTCTGTTCGATGCGGGTTTGCAGGCTGGGAAAGCGTTCCGGTTCGCTGTCCACCATCAGAATCGTAGTGCCCGCTGCGGATTGTTTTGCGGGGGCGCTGTTGGGATCCCAGATCTCCACCAGTTCCGCCCGTTCCTCGGCGATGACCCGGATCAGCGCCGCGATGGTGGCCTTGCCTTGCGAGCGCAGTGCGGCCTTGGCGCGCAGGCGCAACTCTTCGTCGCTTTCGTCGTTCACGCCGAGAAAGGTGGCGTCGAAGTTGGTGACCCGGGCAATACCGGCGACGGGCTGGGGGGTTTCGGTGATCTTGCCGGCCGCTACCTCGCCGGCTTCGCCCTTGTAGTCGTCGCTGGCGCGGATCGGTGCGTCGATACGAACCTGGCCCTGTTGCAGGGTGCGCGGTTGGGTGGTTTGGAAAAATATCTCGGCCTTGCTGGTGGAGAGCAGGGTGCCGTCCTGAATGCTGATGTTGCCGGTGATGGCCGGATCGCGGAAAAACGTCACGGAACCGATGGCGTAGTCTTTGGTCTTGCGAGTGATGCCGAGAATGGCGACGACCAGGTCCAGGGATTTGCCCTCGGCGGTGTCGACGAAGGCCGACATGTAGGCGCGGTTGATCTGTTGATAGACCGTGGTGATCTCGCGGCCGATGGCCTCGCCGAGGGTGCGGTTGACGCTGCCGACATTGATATCCGTCAGCGGTGAGCGGCTCTCG
>JAJRWE010000193.1 GCA_024276955.1 Gammaproteobacteria bacterium | reverse complement strand
GGGATCACCGCCGATGCCGACGCAGGTGCTCTGCCCCAGGCCGTTGATCGTGGTCTGATAGACCGCCTCGTAGGTCAGGGTACCGGAGCGGGAGACGATGCCGATCTTGCCCGGCTGGTGGATGACGCCGGGCATGATGCCGATCTTGCATGCGCCGGGGGTGATGATGCCGGGACAGTTGGGGCCGATGAGGCGCGATGCGCTGTGCGCCAGCACCGCCTTCACCTTCACCATGTCCTGCACCGGAATGCCCTCGGTGATGCAGACGATGACCTTGATGCCCGCATCCTCGGCCTCGAGGATGGCGTCGGCGGCGAAGGCGGCGGGGACGAAGATGAGACTGGCGTCGGCTCCGGTATCACTCACGGCGTCGCGCACAGTATTGAACACCGGGCGTTCGAGGTGGGTCTGCCCGCCCTTGCCGGGGGTGACGCCGCCCACCAGCCGGGTACCGTAGGCGATGGCCTGTTCGGCGTGGAAGCTGCCCTGCCTGCCGGTGAAGCCCTGCACGATAACACGGGTATCTTTATCGATGAGTATAGCCATCAGCTCTTCCCTCCCGCGGCAGCCACCACCTTGGCGGCGGCGTCGGCCAAGTCACCGGCGGAGGTCACCGCCAGCCCGCTGTGGGCGAGGATCTCGCGGCCCTGCTCGGCGTTGGTGCCTTCGAGGCGCACCACCACGGGGATCTCCAGTCCCACCTCCTTGATCGCTGCGACGATGCCGTCGGCGATCAGATCACAGCGCACGATACCACCGAAGATGTTGACCAGGATGGCCTCCACCTTATGATCGGCGACGATCAGCTTGAGGGCCTCGGCGACACGCTCGGCGGTCGTACCGCCGCCCACGTCGAGAAAATTGGCCGGCTCGCCACCGTGCAACTTGATGATGTCCATGGTGGCCATAGCCAGACCGGCGCCGTTGACCATGCAGCCGATGTTGCCGTCGAGGGTGACGTAGTTGAGGTCGAACTGCTGCGCCTTGTGCTCGGTGGGGTCCGCCTGAGTCGGGTCGCGCAGCTCTTCCAGCGCCTTTTGCCGGAACAGGGCGTTGTCGTCGATGTTGACCTTGGCGTCCAAGGCCAGCAAGCGGTCGTCGCCGGTGACCACCAGCGGATTGATCTCCACCAGGCTGAGATCCTTTTCCGTGAACAGGCGGTAAAGACCGAGCATGGTCCGGGTCAGCTCGCGAATCTGCGGGCCCTCAAGACCCAGAGCAAAGGCCAACTGACGGCACTGGTAGCCTTGCAGGCCAGCGACGGGGTCGACAGCGATGGTAAGGATTTTCTCTGGGCGGTTGGCGGCCACTTCCTCAATGTCCATGCCACCCTCGCAGGAGGCTATGAACACCACACGGTTGCAGGCGCGATCAATGAGCGCACCGAGATAGAGTTCGCGGACGATGTCACAGGGCGCTTCAATCAGCAACGTGTCCACTGGCAGGCCCTTGGGGCCGGTCTGGTGGGTGACCAGATTCATACCCAGCATGGCCTTGACGGCGGACTCCAGTTCACCCTCGCCAGCGACCAGCTTGACGCCGCCGCCCTTGCCACGGCCGCCGGCGTGCACCTGCGCCTTGACCACCCAGCGTGCACCGCCCAACATGCGGGCCGCGTCGCGGGCCTCGCTGAGGGTGGCGACCCTCTGACCAGCCGGTACCTGCAGCCCATATTCTGCAAACAGGTGCTTGGCCTGAAATTCATGAAGATTCATTGACATCCCTCGACCGTTTCCACGCGGTCTATCACCGCAAACGAAGCGGGCAAGTCTGACATAAAACCCGCCCTGCTCCCAGCCTGCGCCGGCAATACGATGCTCGGCGACAACCACAAAAAACCCCGGTTGCCCGGGGTTTCGTGTCAGCGTGAATTGTCGCTCTCAGTCCTGAGTCCTCAAATATGAACGACTACAGTTTACCGCTGCTTCCTGGTTGGGGGAGCTTAGAACTTCCAACCGTAAGCGATGCCGATGGCATCCTGGCTCATCCGCAGATTGCCATGACCGGCATCCTGGGGGTTCGCCGGGCTATCGCCCTTCACGGTCTCCTCAAAGGCATGCATGTAATATCCGGACAACTCACCACCATTGGCCAGGGTCCACGTCCCTCCCAGGGTCAGATGCTTCTCAACGATGCCCGGGGCAATCACATTGAACTGCGTCTCGCTTTCAGAGATGGGTTGCCCACCATAATTGAAGCCAGCACGAAGGATTAGGTCGTTATTGATCTGGTGTTGAACACCAAGCTTGTACACGGTCATGTCATCCCAACCGAATCCCGGCCCGTTATCAGACCCCAATATGCCGCCCGACCAACCATTGTTGGGATTGGCAATCGACTTAATGTCGCCGTACTTAATCACTTCGATATCCAAAGCCACGGTCGTCTTGGGCGTCGGATGAATCGCGATACCGAGTGCGTAGTTTGCCGGAATATTAAAACTACCCTGTTCTGCAAAGAGCTGGTCATACTTGTCAAACTTGCTCATTTTGGTCTCACTCTGGTAAGTCGCCCCCAGAGAAATCATCTCATTCAGCTTTCCAACCCAGCCCACGCGAACGCCCCAGCCAGTGGAAGAATCAGTCCCTTGCTCAGACAGACCGTCCGTACCATCGGCACAGCCCGCCGGGCCACCTGGATCAGTAAAGCCGCAGAAATCACTGAGGCCCGTGGCTTCGAAGCGCTGGTAGGCGAGATTCAACGACACACCAAAAGAATGCTGTTCATTAATCTTCATCGAGAAGGTCGGCGCAATAAATAACTGTTCAAGATTTATGCCTGTACCCGACTGATCATTCAGACCAAGGGGATTGCTCGAATAGATACCCTCTTTGTAGTCGGTGTTCATGCCACCGTTGCCATACACAGAGACACCGACGGCCATCGTGCTGTTGATCATTCTGTTATAGCCAAATTCAGGAATGTAAAAGAGTTTGGTCTCGTTGCCTTCGTACCAATCACCCGAACCTGAATTTGGCGATGGCCCAAAATTACTCTGGGCCGCACGGTCCGGCATAAATGCTTCCAGACCAAAATCAACGCGATTACCGACCATAACCATGCCGGCCGGATTCGTAGCTGCCGCCAACGCATCCTGGGAATAAGCAACACCAGCACCCCCCATACCCTTCGCCTTGATACCGTAGCCATGAGCAAAGTAGCCATTTGTCGCCCACGCACCCATCGGCACACACAACACAACCGCCACGGCAGCTGAAATTAAGTTCTTTTTAGAATATTCCATGGTTCTCCCCTGCTTCGAGTGTTACTGGAAATATCGTTCTGTCACTCAAGACACTTGAATCATAGTGGCGAGCATGCCAAAGATTTGTCAATACCACCGGTAGGTGAATTATTGTATGAGCCGATAAGAAAAAACAATAAGTAAGAATATTATAAAACACTAAAACGCAAGCACCCGCCCGCGAAGGCATGAGAATTTGTGTTGTTGTGCTGTGTTTGTGTTGTTGTTCTGTGTATAGATGCACCACGCAAAAACAAGTGGATTTTGGCGGGCGGCCTCCTGCTTGGCGGTCATCATTTAATTAACCCGGCCACCTACTATGTCGTGTTCAGCCGTCTGTCGGATTTGAGAATAATCGGCTGCATTGATGGGGTAAAGACCCAGCCCACCAAGGTACGAATAATTGCATTGGCAAACCATTTCCGGATTGCAAAATGCCCGGCTATACAGCTTGTTCATTTTTCCCGGCTATTGAGCTCTGTGTCCTTTGGGGGTAGATTGCTGTCTCGATAACTGAAATTCATCCTTACCCACTGAGGACACGGTTTTTTTAGCCGTAGTGATACAGATATAGCCGATTTCCCAAAGAAAAATATGGAGGATTACAGAAATGAAGCCATCAACCCACGCCACAAGACTGGCGGGCATTGCCCTGACCGGCCTCGCTCTCGGCGCGCCAGTTAGCCACGCCGGCGGTTTCGCACTGATTGAGCAGGGTGTCAAAGGGCTGGGCAACGCCTACGCAGGCGCTGCGGCGAGCGCCGAAGCCGCCAGTACGATTTTCTTCAACCCGGCCGGCATGACCCTGCTCGATGGTTCGCAGGTCGTTGTCGGGCTGCACATCATCAAACCTTCCACCAAATTTACCGATGACGGCTCCAAATCCACTATCACTGGCCTTAATACCAGCGGAGGTAATGGCGGAGATGCCGCTGATCTGGCCGTGATACCCAATCTCTTTTTAGTTGCCGACATTAACGACGAGGTGAAACTCGGCCTCGGCATCAGCGTGCCCTTCGGTTTGGGCACCAACTATGACAAAGACTGGAAAGGCCGCTACCAAGCGGTCGAGACGGCCGTAGAAGTCATTAACATCAACCCGTCCCTGGCCTTCAAGGTCAACCCGCAATGGTCCGTCGGGCTGGGCGCGAATATCCAGTATTTCAAAGCCAAGTTGACCAACGCGGTGGATTTCAGCACGGCATGCCTGGGCACGCCCCTTGCACCTAACTGTGGTGCGTTAGGTCTCGGCACTCCCCAGAATCCAGCTACCGACGGCTTCGCCGACATCACGGGTACCAGTTGGGGCTTTGGTTATAACCTCGGCGTGTTGTTCGCACCCAGCGAGGCCACCCGTATTGGCTTGGCTTACCGCTCGCAGGTCAAGCACTCCCTGGACGGCACGGCGGAGTTCACCCTGCCGGCAGCGGCTCAGCCGGTCTTTGGGTCAACCTTCGCTAACACCGATATTAGCGGAGACATCGACCTGCCGAGCACACTGTCCCTGAGCGTATTTCATCAACTCACTGACGCCTGGGCATTACTGGCGGATATCACCCGCACTGGCTGGAGCAGCTATGACACACTGGTCATTGATTTCGACAATAATCTTAAGGATTCGGAGGAGAAAAACAACTGGGAAGACGTCAATCGCTACTCGGTCGGCGTCAATTTCACCCCCAACCAAACCTGGATCTACCGCGCCGGTATCGCCTTTGATGAGTCACCCGTTCCCAGTGCCGAACTGCGATCCGCACGCAGCCCGGGTAGTGATCGTACCTGGCTGGCGCTGGGCCTGGGCTACCAGGTAGCGAAGAACCTCACCCTTGATTTTGGCTACGCCCACCTGTTTGCCAAGGACGCCGATATCAATCGCGAGAGTGCAAGAAGAGACCTTCTAAAAGGCTCATACGAAAGCAATGTGGATATCTTCAGCGGCCAGGTCGTCTGGATGTTCTAAGCTCGCACCAGACATGAACTTGTGGCACCGCTCTGCGGTGTCACACATCCCGTGGCGCTCAGCGCCACCTCCACCTTGGTGGATTAGCCTGACTTTCTTGCGCCACACCGCAGAGCGGTGTAGCGAGTCAAACGATAGCCACAATCAAGGTGAACAGTTTTGTATTCAGCAGATGGTGGCTACTCAAGTTGAAAACAAATTTTCCGCAACGAGCACTCAGGCGCCAGGCATTGTTGACAGGTGGTCTCCAACAAGCCTGAGTCAGGCACCCTGTGAACATCGATGGCAGCACCAATGACCCGATGTACGCATGCACGACTACCTTTCAATACTTCATGCTCTTCATGTTCTTCATGGTGTAAGCAGCCAACTTTAATCGCTGAAGACTCCCCACGGAAACCTGGTAGGGTGGGCAGATTTTTCATACCCACGGGGAATATGCGCCAACCGCGTGGGCACAAAAAATGTGCCCACCCTACATGGCTGTTTGCCAAGGACGCCGATATCAATCGCGAGGGTGCAACAAGAGACCTTCTAAAAGGCTCATACGAAAGCAATGTGGATATCTTCAGCGGCCAGGTCGTCTGGGTGTTCTAAGCTCGCACCCGACAGACTCCTAGCGCAAAAAAAGGGCAGCTCCGGGAGCTGCCCTTTTTTTATTAACCCTGAAATAACCTGTGTTCAAGTACTCAGCTAACCGCTAGGTTCAAACAAACAACGTAATATCAGACTCTCCCGCAAACTCGAAAAACGTCGCCGCGCCACCATATTCAATACCATCGATAAAATCGCTGGTATTGAAATCAAACAGATCCACCGTCATCTGACAGGCAACCAGCTTGACCTCTGCTTCGATGCAAAGCCCGCGCAGCTCTTCGAGACTGGCCACGCCCTTGGACTTCATCTTCTGCTTCATCATCAGGCTCATCATGGACTGCATGCCCGGCAGCGCCTGCAGCAATACCGGCATCGGCATGGGCATCGGCATGCCGGGATTACCCAGCGAGGTGACCTTCAGATCCATTTTCTTGCGCAGCAGTTGCAGGCCGTAGAAGGTGCAGAATATCTCCACCTTGTAACCCAGCGCAGCGGCCGTGGAAGCTAGAATGAAGGGCGGATAGGCCCAGTCCAGGCTGCCCTTGGTCGCAATGATCGCCAATTTTTTTTCAGACATAACACCCCCTTCTGGTCAGGACAAGGCCATCCTGTCAGTGCTTTTTCATCATAAAATGAAACTTGCCACCTTCTTCGCGAGACTCCACCAGCTCATTGCCTGTTTGCTTGGCAAAGGCTTCAAAATCCTTCACAGAGCCAGGGTCGGTAGCGATGATATGCAGAACCTGGCCTTCACTCAGGGCTGCCAGTGCCTTTTTTGCGCGCAGAATCGGCAGCGGACAATTGAGGCCGGATGCGTCCAGTTCTTGATCAAAATCAGCCATTTTAAACTCCTTCTGTAGTTGTTTCGCCAGGGGTATGTCATATTCTGGACTGGCCTTCCAGGAGCCTGTCCGAGAATAGAAGGGCTACTGCGGAAAAGCCATTTCGGCCAGCTTTCCCTCGCGATAATCGCCTAAACCCGACAGACTTCCAGCGGTGGTTGTGGAACCTTTATTAGAATTCAATTGTCAACTTATATTCCAAAGCCGGTAAAAATGCAACCGAATTCCCCCGCCTTGTGGTGAACAAAATCACAGGCAGACAATCTTAGAGGTGTATCGGATCATTCACGGAAAACCTGCAGTATGCACAAAGTCAGGCCACGTATATTTTTGATTATCCGATATTCATATCCATTCTCTCGATAAGGAATACTCGCCATCAAGCAGGATTCACACTACACTCAAGCTTCCCAAGCGCGGGCATCCCATTTACCTCAGCCGATGCAACTTCGATCCATCCTTCTGTTTCTTCTCGCCTTTATTACAGCGTCCATTTCCCCTTTTTACGAGGCTAGGGCCGCCGAGACGACGCCTCTGAGCCTGCCTGATATCGGCGACGCCGGTGGCAACCTGATCACCCCGGAACAGGAGCGACTGATCGGCCGGGAGTTCATGCGTAGCGTACGCCGCTCACTGGATATCCTCGACGATCCCGCCGTCACCGCCTATCTGCAAAACCTGGGGGAACGGCTGATTTCGCAGGTCGACGGCCATGAGCAGAAGGTCACCTTCTTTCTCATCAACGACCCGTCGATTAATGCCTTTGCCGGACCGGGAGGCTATATCGGCGTACACGCCGGGCTGATCCTCTCCGCCCGCACCGAGGGCGAACTGGTGTCGGTGCTGGCCCATGAGCTGTCTCACGTCGTACAGCGTCATCTGGTACGCTCATTTGAGGCCGGTCAGCGAGTAGAAATCGCCACCATCGCCGCGATGATCGCCGCCATCCTTATCGGCAGCCAGAATCCGCAAGCCGGTCAGGCTGTGTTGACCGGCGCCATGGCCGGCTCAGCCCAGCAGCAGCTCAGCTACTCGCGCCTGCATGAACAGGAGGCAGACCGGGTGGGTATCACCATGATGGCCCGGGCAGGCTTTGACCCCCGTCAGATGGTCAGTTTCTTTGAGACCCTGCAGTCTGCCAACCGTTACGCCGGTCTGCGCGCGCTGGAACTCCTGCAAACCCACCCGCTCACCCTTTCCCGTATCGCCGATGCACGCAACCGAGCAGAACAAATAGCCACCGGCAGCACAGGAGATGACCTGACCTTTCAACTCATCAAGGCGCGCGTAAAGGTTCTCAGTGGCGACAGCATTTATCTGCAGCGGCAGAAAACGGCGGACGAAATGCCACAAGCCGCCCTTCAGTACAGGCAGGCATTGAGCTGGCTGTCAGAAAAACAATATGACAAGGCAAGAAATGCCATACGGCAGCTGTTGGAAAAGGATACCCAGCGCGTGCTGTATCACCTGACCTCCGCCGAGATCGAGCTGGCTGCGGATAAACCACAGGCCGCGCACAAGGTGCTTGCCTCCGCCCTTATTCTGTTCCCCAACAACCTGCCATTGACAGAAATGCTGGCGGAAACCCTGCTCAAGGAAGGCAATGCCACCGAGGCGAGCGCACTGCTGGAACAGCAGCTTCGCTACCGGCCTGAGCGCAGGCTGTATGCCCTCCACTTTCAGGCCGCCAAAACGGCTCGCCGCTACGCCGATGCCTACCAGTCACTGGCCGAGTTAAATTACATCGATGGCAATACGGTGCAAGCCATCACCTACCTGAAACAGGCCATTGAACAAGGCACCAAAAGCCAGTACGAACAATTAGCCATGCAGGCCAGGCTCGCCGCCTGGAAGAAGGAAGTTCAGACAGCCCAGGCTGACAGCAGTGAGAAACATTAGTGTCAGGCACTACGGAAAACAGCCATTTACATCCCCACACCATCTCTGCATTTTTTAATGCCGGCCTGTTGTGCTGCCCGTCAATTCTGGTATAAGAGTCCTTGGCATTCAGAATTCTCTCAACGGACTGACTCGACACGAGTGTTTCCTGCAAAGGAATAAAATCGACTTACAGTCGTCATATAAGAATTAAATACCCGGCAAAAAATAACTTATATTTCTAATAAAAGAAGGAGGAAGCAGCAATGCGGAAATCCGCGAGTAATACACTGGCAGCGGCCGGCACCCTGGCCCTGATGCTCGGCAGTCTCGCCATTGCCCCCCAGGTCGCTCTTGCCGAAGGCGCCTCGGTAGTCGAAGAGGGAAAGGTCATTGCCTTCAATCGCAAAAAAGGCAACTGCCTGGCCTGCCATAAAATGAAGGACGGCACACTGGAAGGCAACATCGGCCCGGCCTTGGTCAACATGGCCGAACGCTACCCCGACAAGAAAGACCTACGTGATCAGATCTGGGATGCCACCAAGGTCAACCCTTACACCATCATGCCCCCCTATGGCAAACACAAAATTCTGACCGAAGAAGAACTCGATAAGGTTGTGGAATTCATTTACACACGTTAATCGACGGGTCACTTATTAAAGGTTAACGCTAGAAGGAGATAACCCAATTATGAAACGCAGAAGCTTCCTCAAAGGCACCGTTGCCAGCAGCATGCTGGGCGTTGCCGCCAGCGCGGGTTTACTGACCCCGCAAAGCGTACTGGCCGCATGGCCCAAAGCTGCCTTCGAGGCAAAGAGTGTCGACGGCGGCATGGAAGCGGCCCTTGGCTCCTCCGACGCCATCGAAAGTGGCGACATCAAGATCAAGGCACCGGATATCGCAGAAAATGGCGCGGTTGTCCCCATCACCATTTCCACCGGCATATCCGGCGTGGAATCCATCGCTATCTTCATTGAGAAGAATCCCATACCCCTGGCCAGCAGTTATGATCTGGGCCCCACAACGCAAGGCTTCATTTCCTGTCGTGTCAAAATGGGCAAGACCTCTGACCTCATTGCCGTCGTCAAGTCTGACGGCAAACTGTACAGCGCCAAGAAGATGATCAAAGTCACCATCGGCGGTTGCGGCGGTTAAGCCACACCCACAACACCCGACACGTTAACCGTTTGAGGAAAAGAGAATGGCCAAGAAGAAAATTCGCATCCGCGCCAAAATGAAGGGCGACGTGACTGAAATCAAGGCGCTGATGAGCCACCCGATGGAAACCGGCCTGCGCAAAAACAAAAAGACAGGTGAAAAGATTCCAGCACACTTCATCCAGGATGTCATCTGTGAGCACAAGGGCACCCAGGTACTGGTTGCTCATTGGGGGGTTGCCATTTCCAAGAACCCCTACCTGGCATTCAAATTTACCGGTGCCGCCAAGGGCGACACCATCAAAGTTAGCTGGAGCGATAACAAAGGTGAAAGCGCATCCGCTGAAGCCAAGATCGGATAACGCATACTGCCAATAACAATTAGGCTAACGAAACACTGCCTGCAGGCAGGCACTGTCGATATGGATGGAGGAACACTAATGAAGAAACTGCTTTTGATTACAGTGGCTGTTGGCGTCCTGGGCGCAGCCCCGCTGGTCAGCCAGGCAAGCCCGGAGGATGACCTTAAGGCATTTCAGGGGTACTTCCTGGAGCGTTTCCCCAATGTACCACTGGAAGAATTTGCCAATGGCGTCTATGCCATCGACAAGGCTTCACGTGAACAGTGGGAAGCGATCGAGGAATTACCTCCCTACGAAATCGCCGTTGAGGAAGGTGAAGAAATGTTCAACACCCCCTTCAAGAATGGCAAGACTTACGCCAGCTGTTTCCGCAATGGCGGCATCGGTGTCAAGAGCGACTACCCCTATTACGACACCGAAAAGGGTCGTGTGGAAACCCTGGCATCGGCAATCAATGAATGTCGCACCAAAAACGGTGAAAAAACCCTCAAATACAAGAAGGGGGAACTCGCTTCACTGGTTGCCTACATGGCCTATACGACCCGGGGTCAGGTCGTCGACATCAAGATCCCGTTTGACCAGCGTGCTCGTGACGCCTACGAAGATGGCAAGCGTTTCTTCTACGCCCGTCGCGGCCAGCTAAACATGTCCTGCGCACATTGCCACGTCGACAATGCCGGCAACAAGATCCGCGCCGACCTGCTATCCCCGGCACTGGGCCACCTCACGCACTTCCCGGTTTACCGTTCGAAGTGGGGCAGCCTTGGCACCGTCCACCGCCGTTATTCGGGCTGCAACAAGCAGGTGCGCGCATTACCCTTCAAGGCGCAAAGCCCTGAGTACCGTAACCTCGAGTACTTCATGACTTACATGAGTAACGGGCTTCCCTGGAATGGCCCCGGCGCTCGTAAGTGAGGTGTATGAGCGGTAAGTAGTTTAACGCTAAAAGGCCCGGTGAGATTTCTCCCCGGGCCTTTTTCTTAACTGGGAACGTGCACGTTACTAAACACCAATAAGCCACCCCGCAGCACCACCCAAAAAGATGAGCTGACGGGGTATGTGTTGTAGGAGTGCCCCCCGGGCCGCGATGGTTTTCCCGCCCCTTGGCATCACGGCCCAAGGACCCGCTCCTACCATTAGTCAGGGCAATAAAATTCTTTTGCTGCACCAGAAAGTAGGCGTTTGAGGCAAGCAACGGAGAATCCAACCCAGAGAGATTCAACACATACCCCTTTAGAGTAGTTTGAGTAGCCGTGTTCACATGTAAAACTTTCTGTTCGTATGGGGGCGAGTCAAACGCCGCCCGGAGTGAATCTGCACTAACCCGAGCTGTCACCATGCCGGAGAATAAACAATAATCAGCTGCAGGCACGCGCTAGAGACCTGCCAAAACCATCCGTAGGAGGAACGTATCACATGAACATCTCCCGTCGTGAATTTCTGCAAATGCTGGCCGTGGCCAGCGCTGCCGGCGTCACACTGCCCGGCCAGGCAGTCAGCAAGGGGAACATTGCCCCTAACCAGATGTATTAACTGCCCGCTTTTGGCAATGTTTCATTTCTGCATTTTACGGATTGCCACGCACAGTTGATGCCCATCTGGTTCCGCGAACCCAATATCAACATCGGCGTCGGCAACATGAAGGGGCATCCCCCTCATCTGGTCGGCAAAAATTTCCTTAAATACTATGGCATCGCCCCGAATACGCCGGAGGCCAATGCATTTACCTATCTGAATTTTGTCGAGGCCTCCAGGCAATACGGCAAAGTCGGCGGCTTCGCGCATCTGGCAACACTGGTAAAACATATCCGCTCCCAGCGCCCGGAATCCCTGCTGCTGGATGGCGGCGATACCTGGCAGGGTTCCGCCACGGCCCTGTGGACCAACGGCCAGGACATGGTCGATGCCACCAAACTGCTCGGCGTCGATGTGATGACCGGCCACTGGGAATTCACCTATGGTGCGGAGCGTGTCAACGAGATCATCGAAAACGATCTCGAAGGACACATGGATTTTGTGGCCCAGAATGTCATCGATAACCAGTGGGAAGAAGACGTCTTCAAGCCCTATGTGATCAAGGAGATGAACGGCATCCCGACGGCCATCATTGGCCAGGCCTTCCCCTATACACCCATCGCCAACCCGCGTTGGATGATTCCCGACTGGAGTTTTGGTATCCGCGAAGACAAAATGCAGGATACCGTCGATGCCGCGCGGGAAGCCGGCGCACAGGTTGTTGTCGTTCTCTCTCACAATGGCATGGATGTCGACCTGAAGATGGCCAGCCGCGTGCGCGGTATCGACGCCATCATGGGTGGCCATACCCACGATGCCGTGCCCGAGCCGGTCAAGGTAAAAAATGCCGGTGGCACCACGCTGGTGATCAACTCCGGCTCCAACGGCAAGTTCCTCAGCGTGTTGGACTTCGACGTGAAGAACGGCAAGGTGCGCGACTTCCGCTACCGCCTGTTGCCCATCTTCTCTAACTTCATCGAGCCCGATGTCGAGATGAGCAAGTTCATCAGCGACGTGCGCAAACCCTATATCAAAAGGCTCGACGAGCAACTGGGCGTAGCGGACGAAGTGCTCTATCGACGCGGCAACTTCAACGGCACCTTCGATCAGTTGATTCTCGATGCCATGCTCGACGTACAGGAAGCCGACATCGCTTTCTCTCCCGGCTTCCGCTGGGGTGTGAGCGTGCTGCCGGGCGAACCGATCACCTTTGAGCATGTGATGACGCAAACCGCCATCACCTATCCCACCGCCACCCTGAACGAAGTCAGTGGTGAACAGATCAAGGTGATCCTCGAAGACGTGGCAGACAATCTGTTCAACGAAGACCCCTACTATCAGCAGGGTGGCGACATGGTGCGCGTGGGCGGACTGAAATACAGCATCGACCCGACCAAAAAGATCGGCAAGCGCATCACCGACATGGAACTCAACGGCAAGCCGCTGAACGCCAGCAAGAAATACCGCCTGGCCGGTTGGGCCAGCATCGAGAAGCGCGAGGGCACCCCCATCTGGGACGTGGTAGCCGAGTACATCCGCGCCCAGGATACGGTGCGCATCAAGGAACTCAATATCCCCAAGATCAAGGGACTGGGCGATAATCCGGGACTGGCCGAGGTCTGACCTCGGCGCCATATCTCGCGAAAAGCCCCGGCGGATGTCCGGGGTTTTTTTATTCCGCTGATGAGTTATTGATTGGTCACAGAGGCACAGAGAAAAACAACTAAACCACCCCGCAGCACCACCCAAAGTAGGCGCCCTGAGGCGACAGTAGGCGCTTTTTTTAAGGAACCTATTTTTAGAAGGTGAACTAACAGGGTACTGTATTGTAGGAGCGGCTTTAGCCGCGAATGATTTGCGGCCATAGCTATCGCGGTTAAAGCCGCTCCTACAAATTTTTCCTCGTTACACTACTCTGTGGTGTAACAAAATCAGGCGAGCCGCCTTACCTTGGGTAACGTGGCGCTGAGCGCCACAAGATATATGACACCGCAGAGCGGTGTCACAAGTTTCCTGAGTATGTGTCATTCAACTCCGGGCCTCTGTGGCGAACAAGCATTTCCCCGGAAAACTAATAAATCCGCCGCATCAACCAGAACCCCGTACCCAACGCCAGGGCCAGCGGCAGCACCGCCGTCAGTGCCGGATAGATGCCCGCCACCAGGCCGAGGTAACCGAACATCTGGTTCAGCAAATGGAAGCCGATGCCCACCAGGGTGCCCACCAGGATGCGGTGGCCGATGCTGACCGAACGTAGCGGGCCAAACACGAAGGGAATGGCCAGAAACACCATCACCCCGGTCACCAGTGGCGCCACGATCTTGCCCCACAGGGCCTGCTCGTAGACCGCCGCATCGAGGCCGTTCTCGCGCAGATAACCAACATAGTCATACAGCCCCTTGATGGACAGGGTGTTGGGCTTGACCGTCACCACGCTGAGCAGGTCCGGGCTGAGGCGCGTGTGCCAGGGTTCGGTCTTGATGCGCTGGGCGCTGACGCCATCGAAGCTCACCTCGCTGCTGGTGATGTTTTCCAGCAGCCAGTGGCCGTCCTGGTAGACCGCCGATTTGGCGTACAGCATGCGCGTCAGTTGCTGCTCGCCGTCGAAGGTGTAAATGGTCACTTCACCCAGGCGCTTGCCCGGCAGGAATTTGCGCACATTGACGAAGCTGTTGCCGTCGCGGGCCCAGAAGCCGCTGCGGCCACCGAGATCCAGCTTGTCGGACTTGGCCACCGAGCGCAGCGTCTGCGCCCGTTCCTCCGCCACCGGCGCAATCCCCTCACCGATCAACAGCGAGGCGATGACGATCAGCAGCCCCACCTTCATTACCGACCAGACGATGCGCCCCAGCGATACCCCGGCGGCACGCATCACCGTCAGCTCGCTGTTGCTGGCCAGCACACCGAGGCCGATGGTGCAGCCGATCAGCGCCGCCACCGGGAACAGCTGATAGGCCAGCTTGGGCATCGTGAGCAGCACGTACTGTACCGCCTGCCAGGCGCCGTAATTGCCCTTGCCGATGTCGCCCACCTCGTCCATGAAGGCGAAGAAGGTGAACAGGGTCAGCAATACCGTGAGGGCGATGAAGGTGCTCCACAGCACGCTGCGGCCGATGTAGCGGTCGAGGATCTGCATCGTCAACCAGCCGTCCTCTGCAGCCGCACCCGTCCGCGCAGACGGTCGAGTAGCCAACGTGGGCCGATCTGACGCGCCGTCAGCCAGCCCAGCAGCGCCAGCAGCACCGCGTGCACCCACCACAGCCCCAGCTCCGGCGGCACCACCCCGCGCACGATCCAGTTCTTCGCCACGCCCAGGGTGTTGTAATAGATGATAAACAGCAGGATGGCCACGAACAGCTTACCGAAGCGGCCCTGGCGCGGCGAGGTACGGCTCAGCAGCGCCCCCAGCCACGCCAGCAGCAGGGTGGCGATGGGCATGGCCAGACGCCACTGCAGCTCGGCAATCTCGCTCAGGTGCGTCGAACCCCACAGACGCTCCGTGGGCAGCGCCCACAGACGGCGCGCCATCTTTTTCACCTCGCCCTCGCCCAGGCGCACCGCGTACTTGTCGAAACGATAAATGCGGAAATCCACCTCACCGGGCTGCCCCTCGTAGCGATAGCCATCAAGCAGTGCCAGATACAGCACCCCCGTGTCGGTGTCTCGGTAGCGGTAGCCGCTGCGCGCTGAAAACAACGTCAGGTCGCCCTGGCGACGATCGGACACGAACACATCCCGCAGCTCGCTGCGGTCTTCCGACAGCGCCTCCACGTAAAACACCCGGTTGGCGTCGCCTACCTCGCTGAAACGACCCGCCGTCACCGCCGCAAAGGCATTGGTCGCCGCAGTCTGTTCCTGCAGTTTGGTGGAAGCCTCGTGCGCCCAGGGCGTGGTCCACAGCGACAACACGCTGACCAGCGCCGCCAGCAGCAGGCCGATCCCCAGCACCGTGCGCAGCACGCGCCCAATGCCAACGCCGCCAGCGGCCAGCGCGGTCATCTCGTTATCCTTGTACAGACGACCGAAGGCCAGCAATACCGCCATGTACAGCGCAAAGGGGAACATCATACTCAGCGCGGTAACGGTGCGCAGCATCAGCATGTCGAGCACGATGGCGGCGGAAATCTTGCCCGCCAGGGCATCAGACAGATAGACGGCAAAGAAACGGCCGAGGAAGATCAGCAGCAACACCAGCAGCACGGCCAGCATGGTCTGCACGACCTCTTTTGCCAGATAGCGATCAATAATCAAGAAATTCAGCCTAGGAGTCTGTCGGGTTTGGGTGATCGTAGCGAGTAGAGCCTGCCCCGCGAAGCGCTTTGGGTATGGTGGGAGGGCGAGCCAATATTTTTCCGAATTTGAGGCGAATAGTGGCTTAATTTAACGAAAAATCGGGGAAATATTGACCGCTCTCCCATCAGCGCAGTAGATTATCCCCAAACCTGACAGACTCCTAAAATCATTTCCGGAAAGGCCCGCACTTTGTGACTGACACAAAAGTTCGAGTAAACTACTCGTCCGCGGAAGCTAACCGTATAACAAAAGCCCCCATAAACAAAACCGCCGACCAACCGGCTCACCATCGACCAGCAGGAAGACTATGGAATTCAGCATCAAGAGTGGTTCCCCCGAAAAACAACGCTCCGCCTGCGTGGTGGTCGGCGTCTTCGAACCGCGCCGTCTCAGTCCCGCCGCCGAGGCCCTGGACAAGGCCAGCGACGGCTTCCTCTCCACCGTGCTGCGCCGCGGCGACATGGAAGGCAAGCTCGGCAAGACCCTGTTGATCCACAACCCCCAGGGCGCCATGGCCGACCGCATGCTGCTGGTCGGCTGCGGCCGCGAACGCGACATCAACGACAAGCAATACCGTGAAATCATCGGCAGCGCCGTGACCCGTCTCGACGAGACCGGCACCATGGAGGCCACCTGCTACCTCACCGAGATCAACGTCAAAGGCCGCAACCTGCACTGGAAGGTGCGCCAGACGGTGGAATGCAGCCGCGAAATCCTCTATAGCGCCGACACCCTGAAGACCAAGAAGGACGACATCCGCCGTCCGCTGCGCAAACTGATTCTCACCGTTCCGCGCCGCAGCGATCTGGCCAATGGCGAACTGGCGGTGCGCGAAGGCGAAGCCATCGCCGAGGGCGTGGCGCTGGCCAAGGACCTGGGCAACCTGCCCGGTAACATCTGCACCCCGGCCTACCTGGCCAAGCAGGCCGTCAGCCAGGGCAAGAAATATAACAAACTGAAAGTGGAGATCCTGCAGCAGGCGCAACTGGAAAAGCTCGGCATGGGTTCCTTCCTCTCGGTGGCCAAGGGCTCGCGCGAGGCGCCGCATCTCATCATCGCCGAATACAAAGGCGGCCCCGCAAAGCAGAGCCGGTGGTGCTGGTGGGCAAGGGCATCACCTTCGACGCCGGTGGCATCTCCATCAAGCCCGCGGCGGCCATGGACGAAATGAAATACGACATGTGCGGCGCCGCCACCGTGCTCGGCGCCCTCACCGCCTGCTGCGAACTCGAGCTGCCCATCAACCTGGTGGCGGTGATTCCCACCTGCGAAAATCTGCCCGACGGCGCCGCCAACAAACCCGGCGACATCGTCACCAGTATGTCCGGGAAAACCATCGAAGTGCTCAATACCGACGCCGAGGGCCGTCTCATCCTCTGCGATGCCCTGACCTACGTCGAACGCTTCTCGCCCGATGCCGTGATCGACGTCGCCACCCTCACCGGTGCCTGCGTGATCGCCCTCGGCCGCCATGCCAGCGGCGTGCTGGGCAATCATCACCCGCTGGTGCACGACCTGCTGAACGCCGGCAAGAGCAGCGGCGACCGCGCCTGGGAGCTGCCGCTGTGGGATGAATACCAGGACCAGCTGAAGAGCAACTTCGCCGACATCCCCAACATCGGCGGCCGCGAGGGCGGCACCATCACCGCCGCCTGCTTCCTCTCGCGCTTCACCAAGAAATACCACTGGGCGCATATGGATATCGCTGGCACCGCCTGGGTTTCCGGTGAAAAGAAGGGCGCCACTGGCCGCCCCGTGCCGCTGCTGACGCAGTACCTCATCGACCGTTGCGAGAGCAAGGGCAAGAGCGAAAAAAGCAAGAAGTAAGCGCCCATGACCAAGGTTGACTTTTACATCCTCTCCGCCGGCTCACGCGAGCACACTGCCTGCAAGCTGGCGGAAAAGGCCTGGAGCCTGGGCCATCGCATCTACATCCACACCGCCAGCACCGCCCAGGCCCGGCACATGGACGAGCTGCTGTGGGTGTTCCGCGAGGGCAGCTTTCTGCCCCACGAGCAGTATCAGGCAGGCCGGAACTACGACTCGCCGATCCTCATCGGCAACGACGAGGCGCCGGACACCGACAGCGACGTACTCATCAATCTGGCCAACGACGTGCCGCTGTTCTTCAGCCGCTTCCTGCGTGTGGCCGAAGTCATCGGCGCCGACAATGACGCCAGATGCAGCGGCCGCGAACGCTTCCGCTTTTACCGCGACCGCGGCTATCCACTCGACAATCATGAACTGAAGGGATAATGTAAACCGCTTGCCGTAACACCCCCGCCCCACCGCGGGAAACATCACCCATTAGAGACCAACGAAGAGAATACCTATGAAACCGATTATGCTCGCCATCACCTTTTGCCTGTCCGCCCTGATCGCCACCGGCGCCATGGCCGCCGCCACCAAGACCGTTGAAGCCGTCAACAAAGAGTTTGCCAGCCTGAAAGGGCAGCAAGTCACCGTCAGCGGCAAGGTTGTCAAGGTGAACAACGGCATCATGCGCCGCAATTTCATCCACATTCAGGACGGCACCGGCGGCCAAAACAGCAACAATCTGATCGTCACCAGCAAGCAGACCGCCAAGGTCGGCGACCAGGTCACCATCACCGGCACCGTGGCGCTGGATACCGACTTCGGCATGGGCTACATGTACCCCCTGCTGGTCGAACAGGCCACGATTCAGGTTCGCTAAGCAAGCACCTGAAACATAAAAGGCCGGCCGGGTTTCCCCGGCCGGCCTTTCTTTAAATGCCTCTAAACAACTTTCAGTTTCCTCGCGTAGGGTGGGCACCGCCCACCAGTTACATCCTACCCAAGCAGCGATGGTGGGCAGTGCCCACCCTACATATTTAGGGAACGGTGTATTTTGTGGCTACACACGCCTCAAGCTGTAAATTATTTAGAGGCATATTTTCCTATGTGGCGTTATTGACTATGAATGGACTGTTGGGCTGACAGCGTTTGCGGTTGTAACCCACCAGGCCAAGAAGACCAATGCCCATCATCAGGATGGTGGAAGGCTCGGGGACGGAAACCGTGCTGTTTAATTCAATTCTCAGGGTATTCCAGTAGATGTCTGCATCCATGACGCCATTCATCCCACCGCTGTATTGTTGATCCAGCCCGGCGAGCAATACGTTAACATCAAAATTTGTGATGGATCCCGTATTCCCAAAATCATAGCTCACAGACCCACCGGAATACGGATTGACAGACCACGTCAATGCCCCGGCAGTGCCACTAAAAGGCGGCAGTGCAGGAATCAGATAAGAACCCGAGGTGAAACTGGTATCTGGCAGATCAAAATCCGAAATGCCATCACTATCAAAATCCGCCCAGAAGCCATCCAGAGTGAAGCTTATCGTGTACTCCCCCGGCGTAAGAAGGCTGAGATTCTCATCAACGGTTCCAGATACACCCACAAAGTTGAATTCAGGGGCATCGTATATTGCTGAACCAACACCATAATTAACCTCAGCGACACCGACGACATTGCTTGCCTCATAATAAATGGATGTTGCCATCGCTGATCCGCCAAAACATAAAAGTGCAGCGCAAGCCGTGGTCGTTATGATCTTTTTCATTCGTCTACCCTATTTTGCCTGTTAAACAGCCGTGTTTATTACTTAACGGCATACGCAATAACCTTATGCAAGTAGGGCGCCATCTGCGCAACTGATTGTAATTTAGTACGATTCCCCCCACCAACTCACCAGAACTCCACTCAGTGTAAAAAATACCGACACCCCTATGAACCACCCCGCAGCAAGCTGACGGGGTATCGTATTTTAGGGGCAGCTTCAGCCGCGAATGACTTGCTGCATAACTATCGCGGCTAAAGCCACTCTCACAGCATACTGCTCCGCCTGCCTGCTGCAGAGCGATAGATTACTGTGGTTGCTGATTCAGATTGACTGCAGTCCTGACAAAATTCTCAACTCCCTTTTTCTCGATATCCTCAATGGCATAGATTTTTATGTGCCTCCTTTTTTTACCCTTGCCTTCCAATATTTTATCTGGATCTGAAAATTCAGCACCAAAACTGAATTCAATGGAGATATGCTTCGCATAAACGAAAATCCCGCCTATCAAAGTATTGGAGAGGGTAAACACCAAGCCACCATATTTGACATCCTCGACCAAGCCCGAACGGGCATCGTGAAATATTGTTCTTATCGACATAAGAATTTCAAATACTTCCGGTGATTGAAATTGAATATCGTTTAAAAAATCAGAAATTTTGTCGTTATCAGAAAAACTCACCTTAGTTACTCACTTAGCAATAACTCTTAGAGGAAAAACCAGCTCTCATTAGCCGCCGAACAGGCAAGGAATAGGGCCAGGCCTTGCAATCACGCATATTATGGGCATTAACCACAAACCCCAACTACTCTTCTCTGGCCAAAAATATTCTTCATTTATTCTTGATGCTAAGCATTGACCAAAGAACATTTGACAGGCGCTTAATTTTTTCAATTAATTCGTCATGCTCTTCTTGATAAGATTTTATTTCTGAGCTAGACATTACTTCTTCCATAAATTTTTTTGTGTGTTTTGGTAATCTCCATGATCAGGAAATAGCTCACGAATTCTTTCAAGTTCTTCAGCATCCAGCCATATACCGCCACACTGAGGACATTCATCAATCTCGACCTGGAACTTACTGCTGTAGAAGCGACGCATCATTACTACATCTGTATCACGCGGGCAATTCAGCCTTTTACCCGCACCTACTAAAGGGTTATGATATTTCCTTAGATGTTCAATTAAAACTTCTCCCATAACAATTGATGATTCATTAAATTTATCCAGCTCGAAATTATCAAACCATACCCCCCCACATCCTTCTGAAACATCCAGTTCTATTCCAGCTACTTTTGTTGGTTTAAGCAATTTTCCAGTTCTCGGACACTTCATTTCACAAGCCTTTTCACTATTCCGTAAGAATATAAGAGGTCTCGCATTGTAACACGCAAATAGCGCCAAAAATTCAACATAAAGGGGTCGAGCCATAGGTTTTAATCTATGTCGGTTGCGGGGGTATTACAATACGAGACCCCGTCCCGCATTATTAATCTACAAGAAAAGCCGACTGGTAGTGCGGCCAGCCGGCTTGTCATCATTACTTCACTACTATCCCACGAAGCACTTTGGGCACTCCGGGCATATGGTGTACTGCTGGCGGGATAGCATTGTTGTCGCTTATAGCTTTAACAGGCTCTCCAACCGCTCCAGATCATTGACCACCTTCCAGCTACCACCGCCCTGCTGGACACGCTGTTCCCAGGCATCCAACCGATGCAGGTAGTCACGCGGATCGACATTATCCGAGCGCAGCTTGGTGACATTCAGCGCGATCACCTTGATGTCCACCAGCGGGATCAGAAAGTCCCGCACATAGCCCTTTTCCAGGTCCTCTTCCAAGTCGGAAAAGATCAGTGTGTAGCGTTCATCAGCGCCGGTCTCGGTGAGATATTCCCCGGCCTGCAGAATGCCGCCGCTGATATCCGTGTGGGCGCTACCCTTGGCGGTCTCGATGAAGGCATCCATCTTGCGCTTGAAGGCCCGCTTCTGTTCATTCACCGTACTCGGCCGGCTGTCAAAGGTGACCTTGGCGACAATGTCCTTTTCACTGAAGCCGCCGCTGTCGATACGCGCCACGGCGATGGAGTCGCCACTGTTCAGGCTCATCAGCAGATAGTTGATAATCTTCTGCGCCTTGGAAAGCTCCTCGGTATAGGTTCCCGATGTGTCTAGCAGCATATAGACGGCCTTGGACTTTGGCTTGTATTCTTGCTCGTTGCAACCCACCAGAAAAATGGCAGCTATCACGATCGATATCAAGATTAAGTTTTTCATCATAGACTCCTTTTATTTTTTGGAATGCTTGGTGGGCAGGGCGTCCACTGGCAGTTCGTCTTCATAGTCTTCAATCGGTGAGGGCTCTCGGTTTTTACCCAGGCCGATGACCATCTGTTCGATACGCAGCGGCAGCATGATGACGAGGTCATAGAGGCTCACCAACACCTTGCCCATCTGGTAACTGACATTACCCAGCAGCCGCAGCACAAAGGCGATGCTGCGCAGCAACCCGGCCATCGCAAGCCCCATGACGGTGCGTGACGAATGGATGAAGGACTCCAGGGGAATGGCAACGAAGGCCAACGTGAAGGGCAGAATGAAGCCCATCACCATCTGTCCGATGGAGGGAATCCAGCGAAACTGCGCCTCGACCACGCCTGACCCGGCCAGTGACTGAGCGATCGCCTCACGATCCATCGCCAGCAGGTCACGCATGTAGGCCAGTGACGCCTCGATGGAGGCCAGGATGAACAGGATGCTGAAGGTGATCACGATCATGCGTTTGCGCATCGCATCGTCCATGCTGCCGATGACGGGAAACAGCCTCGTGATGCGCAGCGACTCCAGCAAAAACAGCCCCATGGCGACTTCCACCATGATGATCACCATGGCCGCCACGTCGGCGGTACGCACCGGGCCGAGCTGGCTGGTGCCACCCACCATCTCCGACATGGGCAGGGCAATCAGCTGAAAGTTGATGACGCCGCCAAGAATCGCAATCACCAGCACCAGACCGGAAATAAAGAACTGGGTCAGCGACGACGACGTTAACATGCGTGCCGCGTGGTCTTCGCCACTGCGAATCTCCTCGTAATGCCGCATGTGTGTGTCGATGGACTGGGTGCGCTCATCCAGCCCCGCCACGGCGCCCTGCGCCTGACCTACCGACTGCTGCAGCTTGCGCCATTCGGGCTGCATCTCCTTGAGCAGGCCATGACGTTCCCGGCTGCTGTCCTGATAGGCCTTTAGAGTTTCCTTGTGCGCATCTTCCAGCGTCTCGGCGATATTCTCTAGGATGCGCGCCACCGTACTGTCACCGCCTTTAGCGACCTTTGAAATGGTGTCCACGGCATCCAGCCAGGCCGGCGGCAACGGCGGCACATCACTGGCATTCTGATAATCCGCCTCAATCCTGTCGACGGCCTCCTTAATCTCGCGATGAATCGCCGGGTATTCCGCCAAGTCCCGCGAGACCACCGCATTGACACGATGAAACTCCCGCTCGATGGCACGCTCGGCAGTATCCCGGCCGTTGGAGAGAATCACCTCCTTGTTGCGGGCGCTCAGGCGTTCCTCCATCTTTCGCAGTGAGCGCGCCGCCAGTCGCAAGGCGCTGCGCAGCGTCCCGCTCACCGAGTAAATCAACTGATGTGCCGGCGTTCTCGCCAGATACATGATAAACACCAGCACCGCCAGCCAGATGGCGAATGACACGCCGGGGCTGTCCGACCAGAGCATTAACAAATCCATGACATCCATAACTATCTCCTCATTCAATTTGGAAACCTCTGATCACTTTCTCGTCATCCCGGTGCAGGCCGGGATGACGGATCAATCAGAGACTCTTTCAGTCTTGCCCGCGAACCTCGCGTGGCCTTGTCGATAGTTGTAACAAGGGGCTGTAAAAAACTTGTGAAAACCATCGTTCACCGGCGGATATTTTTCACAGCGATGGACGCATCACACATTTTTGCGGTGATTTGGTTACTATTGAGGGAGAAATGAGAACGGCCGAAGGGCACGCATATGGCAAAGATTTTCTGGGTCGAGGACCAGTCTCACTGGATAGATCGCTTTCGGGCGGTGCTGGAGTCCAGCGACTTCGATGGGCAAAACAACTCACTGACTGTGTTCAAGTTTTCCGAGGCGGCGCGCCAGCACATTGCCCTCTGCCACAAGGATGACACACCGGACATCGCCATCCTCGACGCGCACATGAATGGCCACGACCAGGCGGGGTTTTGCGTCTCCAGCGCGCTGCAGAAAAAATGGCCGGGCCTGCCCATCATCTTCCTCTCCGAGCACAGCGGCACCGGGCTGGAGCGCGATGCGCTGGAACAGCACCACGCCCGGGACTTCGTTTCCAAGCACCAGCACAACGCCGAGGAGGTACTGTGCTGGCGCATCAAGGCCGCGCTTCGGCAGGCCGCTCTGCAGAACGGCGCCCGGCAGGAGTTACCCGACAATATCCTCACCTCCGGTGCGCTGCAGCTGGATCTCGATACCTGGCAGGTATACTGGCACGGCAACAAACTCATGAACCCCGACAACCCGCGCCGCGCCCTGGCGCCCACGCCGCGCAAGATGCTACGTTGTCTGGTAGAACGGTCACCACGCCCGGTCAGCACCGCGCAGATGGGCGAATACCTGGATGCCAACCCTGACACCTATGCACACGCCACCTACCGGCAACATATCAAGACCCTGCGGCGCGCCTTCGATGCCGCCGAGGGTGGCAGCGGGCGTTTTCTGCAACTGTGCAAACAGGGCAAGGGCATCGTGACCTTTGGCAGCAACGGCGCCTACCAATGGATTGCGGATAACAATGAGTAGTTAGCGAAATAACGGACGAGACAGTCTCAGCATATTGGATTTGTTCGGGTTTTTATTTTTCACCAAGGAGGACACAGAGGTACACAGGGTTTGCATTGAAATATTTATATTTTTTTAACTCCGTGTACCTCTGTGACCTCCGAGATGAAAACCAGCCCTCTGACAGCGCCATAATCAAAGAAATCACACCATGAAGAAAACCGCCAAACTCAACTACCCCTGGCTAAGCGCCATCACCGGCATACTGACGGCCGCCTATCTGTACACGGCCAGCAGCAGCGAAATGAGCAGCTTCTACCCGCTTCCGCCCGAGCTATTTGGATCTCCCTACCGATTTCTATCACTGTTTGTTTTTGCCGCCGCCATATTTTTTGACAGTTATCGGTTCCACCAGCGACGGCAATCCTTCGACCAGCAGGTGCAGCGATACGAGCAGCAAATCAAGGAACTACTGCAGGGCAAAAACAAGCTGCAACACAAGGTGCGAAAATACTCGGATCACGCCGACAAACTCAAACTCTTCATCAGCGAGCGTCTGCTGGAACACATCGAATACGATGAAAAGTTCCTGCATTTCCGCAACATCGCCGCCGAAGTCCGCCACAACGGTGTCATCTGTTACGACAAGGTGGTCAGCTCACTTCAGCAAGCCACGCAAACCGCTGACCACACGGATGCCGAGCCTGACATTCAAAAATATAGCGAAGCCCTCGACAGCATGGCCTATTTGTGGGTCCTGCTCGACCTCTCCACTACCGACAACATCGCCATGTACATCGCCAACAAACTGTACGAATACGAGGAGCAGTATTACCAGCAGTTGCTGGCCAGCGACGGCGAAGCCTCCCCATATTCGCCCACCTTCCCTGCCCGTAACGCGATACGTAAGGCCGTGCGTGGATTTATTGATACCGACAACCAAGTGATGGCAGGCGCGGACGACGATGATGCCGTCTGGCATTACGACGACGAGCATTTCTACATCGAACTACATGCCAACGGCGAACTGCTGGGCGATGAAAACTATCTGGTGCTGCTGACGGAAAACCTGATCAACAACGCGCTCTTTTACAGCAACAAAAAGCGCCAGAAAAATCCCCATGCTCGGGTCGCCATTCGCCTCATCGATGACGGCGACCATGTTCGCCTGTCCATTTATAACCGGGGGCCGGAAATCCCCGACGAGATGCGGGACAATATCTTCCAGCTGGGTTACTCCACCAAGCGGGCACGCGAGATCTCCGGAAGTCTCCGTGAACACACCGGCAAGGGTCTGGGCCTGTATTTCGTCAACGAAAGCGCCAAGGGATACGAAAGCACGGTCCGCGTAGAGAATATCCGCAATCGTGAAGACGCCTACGTCATCCGTATCGAATTCGACAGCGGTGAAAAACTCACCGAGATCATCCACACGACACTGGATAAAAACCGGCTGCCACGATGCCGGCCACCGGAAGAAAACACCAAGAGCGAGAAAACCCTGAGCAGTATGGAATACCGTTTCGCGGAGACCATTACCAGCATCGAAATCACCTCACAGGCCACACAGAAAACCTGGTCTATCGAACTACCCGGCAATGGTGACAGCACCACCTTCCTCGACCCACAAAACCCCGACCACCCATGCTGGAGCCTGGAAATAACCCCGCTCAAGACCCGGCAAAAGCTGGTCTTCAGGCCTCTGGATATCGGCGGCGTGCAATTCACCGTATCCATTCCCAGCGCCAAATCTCGCCTTGATCCCGACTATCACGACATGGATGACGACGAACTGGATGACACGGAAAATCTCGACCGGAAATTTGAAGGGGTCAGCCAGTATGTGAGCTAGTGGTCCATGCGGGAAGTTCTGTGACTAAGGAGCACAGTGAGAAGGTGCAGATCAAGGCGGCAAAACGCGGGAATGGGGGTTCCATTTCGAGTTTTTCCAATGCAGAGATGCGCCTTCTCACGAAGCGAACAGTGACATAACTTTCCGCATGGACCACTCGTGTATAAGCATTAACAACATCAGCGGCATTCTCCTGATCCTTACTGACACAACGTTGTCAGTAGGTGTGTTTTATACTCAAACCGGATGCAAAACAGACTCACCCACTTGGCGATAAAATGGAGAATAAGAATGATTCAAGCTAATAGTGCCTTTCCCGTATTTGTCGTTAAAAACCTTGGCAAAGCCAAGACATTTTATGGCGATCACTTTGGTTTTAATGTTGTCTTCCAGAATGAGTGGTACCTGCACCTTGCCGCACAATCAGGCATTCAGATTGGTTTTATATTGCCGAATCAACCAACGCAACCCGACATATTTCACACGCCACACGGTGGCGATGGCGTTATTTTCAGCCTGGAAGTCGATGATGCTGATTGAGGGCAATAGTAGGGCAATAGGGGCAATAGGGTAGAGTAGAGAGCAGGCACCCCACCACCTTAGGTCAGACCTATCCGTAGCCGCCCCTTTCGTTAGGCGGTGCCTCAGTAGTCTAGCCCTAGTCATGGATGCCAGCCCTCCCTCATCAAACCGTGCATGCGGTTCTCCCGCACACGGCTTTCCGATGTTCTTCTTACTGCGTACGGACAGGCCACGCTTATTGACACATCAACCCCTCTTTGGCCGGCCAGCCTTCCCTCGCGTCACTCTGCGCCCTAATGCTTGCACTATCTGCTCCTGATATCTTTTGTTACCTAGCACGTAATTTCCGTTGGTAGCTGCCTTTATTTCATCATTTACCGGTTGATCAGATTCGCGCTCTGCATGGTATTGATTTCCTCCCGCCCTACTGTGCT
>JAJRWE010000192.1 GCA_024276955.1 Gammaproteobacteria bacterium | reverse complement strand
TACTAATACTACAATTCCCCACCCTGATTTGCGGCTGAGCAGGCATGCAAGCGTCAGATATCTTCACCCTGCTGGTCGGGCAGGCCACCACTGGCCGTACCAGCAGAAGCATCAGTGCCAGCAGCCAGGAAATACTGCCACCGCCACCGCCACTACCACCGCCAAAACCACCGTCATCACCACCGCCACCGCCACCGCCACCATTATCAACGGTAAACTGTGCGATAGAGGTGTTGTTGTCGAGGTTACTGTCCTGCTCGCTGCTGGCTGCTGTGACCGAGACTTTATACACGCCATCCTTGCTTGCTGAGACGACCGCTTTCAGAATAACAGATTCTCCAGGAGGTATCGGCTGGTTGCTGTCGGGTAGCTTGCAGGCAAGACTGGTACCCTGGAGTTCACAGAAATCCCACATTGAGAAGGACATTCCCCCGACGAGATTGACATTAAAGGTAATGCCCGTGGCCGAGTTTTGACCGCTGTTTGCAAGGATAATTTCATAGTCAATCTCTTCATTTACTACCGCAGTTGTTTTTGAGAACGTCTGGCTCACGGACAGGTCGACTGTTGCTGGTGTTGTCAGGTTTCCGCGCCGGTAGACGACCCCTGCGTATGCGTTCTTGATCCATAACGTTGCGGCGGCCCCACCCTGGATGTCCTTGCGGTAAAGCGAATAGCCGGTGCTTGTCTGATCCTTTACGGAATAGACAACCTGGCTGTCATCACCCGTGAGCGAGGGGACGGCAAACCCGCTGGTCTGAGTGACTTCCGTTCCCTTTCCGGTCGTCAGGTCGGCAACGACAACGGTGTTGACTTTGGTCTTGGAATTGCGGACATCGAAGGCAACCAGGTTGCTGTTGATGTTGCTCAGGCTGGGGTTGCCGACATTGGCATCGGTTATGGGTGCAACGAGGGGGATGGTTGTGTCACTGGTCAGATCCAGTGCATAGATGCTCCATCTTTTCAGGGTATAGCCGTCCAGAGTGATCTGGTTCTGTGCATCGTAGACCAAGTAGCGGTTGTCGGCGGTGAAATCCATGGCGTCGGCGTGGTCGACCTTGACTTCTCCACCGTCAATACGTGGTGAGCGCAAGGGGTATTCCTTGGCGCCGCCACCGTTTTCCTGGAGGTCGATGACAATCACGGAGGGGCGGATGGTGCCGGTGACCGGGTCGCGTAAAATCATGGCCACATAGCGGCTGTCGGGCGAGAACGCCACGGCATGGGAAATTCCGGCAAGGCTGGGATCTTGCTGATTGATACACTCAACATCACCGGTCTTGTCCGTGTTGTATGTACACAGGTCGTGGCTTTCGTTGATAAAGGCAGCAATCTGCCCATCGCCACTGACGGCGGGTCGCTGGGACAGTACGGGCATGCTGGTGAGGAAATCGCCTTCGGCCGGATCTTCTTTTGCGGCTTCGTATCTTCCTGCATAGGTATTACCGTTTTGATTGAACAGCATGATGACAGCATCATCGGCATCGGCGGGTGTGCCTGGCGCGGGTGGTGGTGGGGGCTGCGGTGGTTGTTGCTGACCATCGAAGATTTCGACGGCGTCAAAGGCCGCTGCGACAGCCTGTGTTTCTGCGGAGTTGTCGCCATAAATTTCGTTGGCAGAGAGAATGCAGGCGCGCCGGGCATCGATAAACTGGGAGCGGGGCAGCAGATGTACGGTATTGGCCCGGTAGAAGATTTTTTCTGCCTTATTCATGCCGATACTGTTGTTCATACCCTCGGCCAGAAGATAGAAGGCGTGATTGATAATGCCGCTGTTAATGTGTATACCGCCGTTGTTCTTGTCCAGCGGCAAATCGACATATTCGCTCATTTTCTTTGGCATGGGCTTGTTGTTTATGGGGTTAATGATTACACCGGGGTTTTTCATGTTTCGCATGGGATTGAGCACAAGGAGATCGCTGCCTATTATCCAGTCGTTCTGGCCACGGCTGTGTTTTTCCACGGCCTCACCAAAAATATCCGACATGGCCTCGCTGAGGGCGCCGGACTGACGTTGATAGATGAGGCCGGATGTGGCGCCCGTGACGCCATGAGAAAGTTCGTGGGCGACCACATCCAGCGATGCGGCGAAGCGGTCGCCGTCACCAAAGCCCATGATTTGTAGATCCCTATTCCAGAAAGCATTGAGGTAATTCTTGCTGTACCTGACAATCGCACGAATGGAACCTCCCTTGCCGTCCAGCGAGTTGCGGTCATGCACCTGATGGAAGTATTCGTAGGTTTCGCCCAGGTTGTACAGGGCGCTGACACCGTCAGGCAGCCAGTTGCGGCTGGCAGAGGTGGATGTGACGTATTTGAGTTCGTTTAATGGGAAATTATCATCCGGGTTTTCAGGCTGGTTGCGTGCATCGGTAATGAAAATCACACCCTTTGTATTACCGAAATTCAGTGGATCCGTACTCGTGTCATACATGGGCCGGCCGGCATCATTCAGATAGTACTTACCACTTTTTTTCCAGACATTGATCTGCCGGGTCTGGCCCAGTATGCCAACGCCTTGACTCTGCACACTCTCGGTATGAACATCGTTGTAGCTGAGGATGATGCCGCCGGTTTGAGCATCGACCAGCACGAGCTGGGCAATATCAATGGCGATATCCAGTTTTACTTCCCAGGCCAGTATGGCGGCGCGCCCGTCTTCACCCGGGTAGATGACCAGGCGGGTCTTGCCTTCCACCTGGCTTGCATCAACGCTGGTATCGGCCAGCGCCGCAGAGACGGCCTCGTCTGCACTGATTGAGGGTTGTACACTGATGCCTTTCGGGGAAGGGATATATTTACCGTCCATGGACAGAACATCGCCGTATTCATTGGTGTGTACAACCAGTTCGGAAGCCCAGACCGGTATTTTCTGGAACTGTTGCTGGTAACGGACATGATGATGTCCCAGGTCATCCGTGTAGAGCCGGGTGAACTTGAGTTCCTTTAGAGGTTCCGCGAGTTTGAGGGCATTGGTGTATGTTTCCAGGAATTTATTGGCTTGCTGCTGGATGCCCTGTTCATCCAGAGGAATTCCGGCTTCGGCTGCCAGAGAGCGCAGCAGTGATTTTTTGTTTGTTCCACTTTTGACACCGATAAAGGCGGGTGCGCCGGAGGTGTCCAGTTTCAGGATCAGTTCATCGCTTGTGGCGGACTTGCCACTCAATGCGATGCGTGTGGTGCCCAAACTGGCGAGTTTCTGCTGGTCGCTGGTTAGCCGTGGTGCAATGTAGGCAGCCGGCATCTTTTCCTGTTGCCTTACTTTTTGCAGCAAGCGGTTCAATGCCTTGGCGTAGGTGTCGGCCTCACTGCCGGCAATGACGGCTTGCGCCGGTGTGGGGGTGCGCAGTAATGACTTGGCGGCTGGCGGTGGATAGAGTTTGGTCACTTCTGGCAGGGATCCGCTCCATGCCCGGGGGCCGCCGAGTACCGTCAGCAGGCAGATAGAAGCGGCCAGCAGGGTGTGCCGGCTGAAATACGAAACTCTGGCTTTTTTCATGGTTGCGATCCTGAATAATGTATTTTTCTGAATGATTGCGTTGTGGTGATTTCAGTGCGGCCTTGCACGGCCTGCGCTATTGGCCACCCTGTGTCTCGATATTGGACAAGCGGTTCAGCAACTTGCCGGTTACCGCGTCGACGATGTAGTTATCCGCTGGCATCAATTGCGAGGATGGCTTGAGTTCGAAGGCCAGAATCGGTCGTTTGTCATCAATAAAATAGATCCACTTCTTGTGGATGCTATAACCCGCAGTATCATTAATGGATGGATTCATACGGATTGCTTTTGCCAGCAGTTGTTCTTTGTTCAGGCTGGTGTGGATATCAACTCCTGTCGGGGTTGGAAAATATTCTCCCCGAAACAGGTAAAGTGCGCCTTCGGGGTTGAAATGCAGTGCGATATTTCCGCCCCAGACAGGTAGTCCCTGGTATTTCTGGTCGAGCTTTACCCGGGTATAACCAAGGTTATCTTTCTGGATGGACACAACCCGGAATTCTTCATCAGGGTTATGGATCAGCAATGTCTGTCGGTTGGCGCGCAAGAATGCAAGAGATTGTTCCTCCGGCGTTTTCCCGGAATTGGCGGCACCGGAAAATTGCGAATCACCTTTCATATAAGTGATGGTCTGATTGGCCGGGTTCCGTTCAGGCATGATATTTCCTGTCAGTTCTGCACGGTCATTCTTTTTTACTGCGCCGGTGATGTCCTGCGCACAGGCTGAAATCAGAAAGGCAGGCACCAGGGACGCAATGGTAATCATGTATTTGATTTTGCGGTTCACTTTCCCCGCTCCGTGTTGTAACGCATGGCGTCATCAAGTCTATTAATAATTCATCATTCTATATGGCATCTGCTTTATGCAGCGTGCACGCTCCTTTGTATGCACGTCAACCAAATATTACCAAGATGGGGCAGTCGAAACCTATACATAAAAAACGTCTTCATTCCTCTATTTTAATGTGATTTGTGGGGTTTTCGTAAACAAGTATTATTTCGCTTTATGGTCTGACTGTAGTCCTGCCCACACGTTCAAATTTTAAAAAACCGATTTCTCCGGGGAAAGTGACGTTCGGTGTAGCTTGTACTGCTTGCTGCACCGAACGCTTTCTGATATGCCTTACATTGCGCGGGCTAAATTTGACTAACGTATACCAGCCAGAATGAACCAGGAGGGAGCAGGAAATGGGTTGTGGATATGCTCACTACCACGACCATCAGGGGATATGATGCCGGGCATGAAGGGGGGATGGTAATTACTGCCGCCCTGGTCTACATGGTCATTGCCGGGGCCGCCGCTGATCATGTCGTAACCGGAGCCACCATGTATGTCATCGTTGCCACTATTTCCATGGATATGATCGTTGCCACGACCACCGTGGATATCGTCATTGCCCCGGCCTCCACTGATGTCATCATTACCAGATCCACCCTGGATGAGATCATTACCACTATTCCCATGAAGATGATCCCTGCCAGCGTTACCACTGATGTAGTCATTGCCAGAACCGCCGCTGATGCTATCGTTACCAGAACCACCGATGAGTGAATCATTGCCACTACCACCATAGATATAGTCGTTGCCGGAACCACCGCTAATGCTATCGTTACCCTGGCCGCCACTGATGCTGTCGTTACCGTTACCTCCTGCGATGCGGTCATTACCTTCACCACCGCTGATATGGTCATTACCGGCATCACCGAAGACACTGTCATTGCCCCGGCCTCCGTCGATGTAGTCATTACCCCGGCCTCCGTGAATGTCATCGTTGCCGGAGCCGCCAAAAATAAGGTCGTTGCCGCTGCCGCCGTTGATTCGGTCATTGCCGGCGCCACCGGCAAGTACATCATTGCCGCTGCCTCCGCGGATGGTTTCATTGCCAGAGCCGCCGAGGATGAAATCATTTCCGTCACCACCATCTATGGTGATATTTGGTGTTGGTGCTGGGTTCGTGAGGAATCCTCTTATTATGAATCCATTTGCCTCGCCGGAACTTGTAATAACATCATTACCACTGCCCCCTCGTACTTCCAGGTTGCGGGCTTCTTTGGCGCTGAAGTAATGATTTTCACCATTGATCGTTACGGTAACAGAGCCGTCACTATTGGTGTGGATATTGATCCTGTCGTTGCCACTGCCGGCATCGATAATAACTTTTCCGGATGTGCGATAGATCATCGCCTCGTTCGTAAACTGAATGGGAGGTGGGTTAAGAATGCTCGAAATAGCAGAACTCATTATGAATCTCCTTCAATAGGGTGTCGTGTGGTTTGAAAGGCAGATTTAACAGCGTCGCTGTATTTCTAACTTTTCTGATACCGCCTGCATATTAAAGCTGTCATTTGGCATACCGATTATATCCTGGCTGACTTTCAGGGTTGTCCCGGCACAAGCAAGTTTAAGCAGGAATAAATGCTCTTGGCTATCTGGAGTAGCCCTATTGGGAGTATCCCTAGTAAGCAATAACCCTAACTATTCTTTTTGTCGCATCGGTGGTTAGCTCTCACTGGGTTCTTTGCCCTGTTGAACTTAATCAATCTGGTACTTATCCGGCTAGTGTTAAATTGACGGCCTTTTGGTGCATTGTGTGACTTTTTACCTTGATCTGATGATTTGGCAGGATAGGATTGGGCTGGCCTAAGTGCTGTCCGGCTAACAAAATCTTGCTTTGTCGCATCCGGCCAATATGCAGGGGAAGAGGCATGGCGATGTGAAGTTTGGCGGGATAGCACGGATGTTATATGTTCATTTTTTGACAGTACAATACAAGATTGCCAGGAGGCAAAATGAATAGAAATACTGTATTTGGCGCGCTGGTGACGGTTGCAGCATTGAGTTATGGGCCAATGGCCTCGGCGGAATTGCTCGCTAGCGCTGCGAGCAAAGCTGAAGCCGATACAATTGAAGTCGGCGCTGCATTTATCAGTTCTACGGTTACATTTGAGGCAACAGGATATGTAGACTCCGATATCGAGCGGCAGATGATTCCTGTTTATGTCGCGTATGGTGTCAGCGATACGGTAGATGTCTATGCAGGCGTCGCCATGATCCTCAAGTCTTCATTTAAAGATTCAAATGTCGGCGAAGGCGACGGGCTTGGCTGGGGTGGCGGGTTTCGCGGCGACTTGCCTTTCGGAGATGATTTTACCCTTCGTGGCTATGCCCAGTTTTTATACATATCGGAAGAATATACGGATCAGTCAAACAGGACTTTCGAGGGTAGTGGGTGGTTTGCCGACCTGGGTGTTCTGGCCATACATGAACTTTCCGATGAGTTTAATGTTTATGCGGCTTTTGAGATCGCACCCTTCGATGATTTCGAGGTTAAGGAGAGAACCACCACTATCGATGTTGAACGCGCGGACCTTTTAACCATGCGTCTGGGTGCAAAATTCAATATGGACACATTCTTCATTCGCGGGGAGGCGGCATTCGCCGGAGAGGAATCGTTCACCATTGGCGCCGGAATGAATTTCTGACAGAAAATGAGTGTTCCGGAAATGTGGCCCTGTGTACTCCGCAGGGCCGCCCAATGAGGGGGATATGATGACCTGTAATCGCTTGGCGCTACTGTTGATTCTTGCAGTCTTTAGCTCACATACGCTGGCTGCGTGGCAGGATGATGCAAAGCGCTACTTTGAGCTTGATGAATACCAGAAATGCATCGATGTTGCCAAGCCACGCCAGAATGAAAATATGGGGCTTATGTTTTTAACGTTCAGTCACTTGCAGCGTTACAGTTTCAATGACACTAAGGCGGATAAAAAACAGTTTAAATCCCTGCTATCCATTCTAAAGGACAAGGTGGACGCCGGCGATCTCGATGATATCCACTACTTTATTGGTCAGCGAACCCGGCCCTATGTGGTGAAGCATGCGAATAAACTCCTTAAGGAGGCATTCGGAAACATCAGCGATATTTCTATGTTGCCGAAGGTGTATAAGTTTCTTCGTACCGAAGATGAAAAAGCGAAAAAGCTTGTTTTTAAAACGGTGGCGCGTGTTCTCAAGCCCAAGCGCAAGTACGTAAGGGATGGTGGTACGCTGAGGCGCAAGGATATCGAGGTGTTTTCAGACGCAAGCCTCATTAGAGGTTTACTGGACAATATTTCCGAGTCGAAGGCGCGAAGTTCTCTGTTGATGATCGAAGAGCCCGTATTGCAGTATCTGCCGGAATATGGCGGTAAATACGCCATTAAGCTGGAATCAAAGATAACCCGGGCCATTCAAAAACGGAAGAGAAAGTATCCGCAAAGCACATGGTATAGCGCCACTGGTGATGGTGGTGTTACAAGTTTGGGTTCTCTGAACTAATCGGTGTGTGAGTGTGTGGCGGACGTGTGTCAGCTCTCGGCCGGGTTCGGTTGAGGCAGGTTCAGACACGCCTCGATTCCAGCTCGGTGACGAAATTCATATGCGTTATAGCTGTTTGGTTTGTCAAGGGCAGGTATGGAATGAAGTATAGGCCGCTACAACCCTGTATATTTATTGCCGCGCTATTGCTTGTGCTTTCCGGCTGCGGTGGAGATGACGGAAATCCGCCTGCCGACAATGGGGGGGCTCCTGATGATAATGGCAATCCCCCTGTCTCATTCGAGTTCGATGCCAACAAAGAGCTGGAGGGATGGCTGTTTGTCGAGAACAAAGGATATTACTACGACCTCTCTACTGGCCTGAAAGTACAGATCGGATCTGATGATGCCACCAAATACCACATAACGCCCGCACAGGATGGATCGGCCTACGTGGTGACCATCGAAGACGCTTCTTTTGGGGAAGGACTTTCAAGCGACTGGTATGGCGTTGCCATCAGGGATATGACAACAGGGTTGTTGCAAGACTATTTTGAGGTATCTGAAACGATATACGGGGGCGCCAGGCTTTCTTATGATAAACAGTATGTCGCGGCAATATGGAGAAATGAACGAGGAGGAGAACGTTACAATCAAGAAAAACTGACCATCTTCGACAGGGAGGGTAATGTGCTTGGCCGGTCTTCACAATCGAACATTGGTTCTTTCGACTGGCTGCCTGACGGCAGAATCGTCTATACCGATGGCAAGGAAATATACCTTACTCCAGGGGGTGGTTTCGCGCAAGGCAACTCCATAGCGGATCTCAGTGCGATACCGGGCAGTATATGGAACATAAAGGCGAGTCCCGATGGCTCCCTGTTCGCTTTTGAAAAGGTAACGAAGGCTTCCGGCTGGATGGTAAGTGTGGAGTATCGTGATGCCACCTCCTGGCTCATAAACAGTGACGGCAGTAACCCCAGGCTCTTTGCCACGTCACGCCCAAATGTCAACGACCAGCCAAGCACGGTTAATCCGTTGTGGACGCCCGATGGAAAATCCTTACTCATTACAGAAGGTTTTTTTGCGGGTGTAGCCATTGAGCAGGGTGACCTGGATGACATCTATGACGATGTATTTGTCCCCGCGACACCAGCAGGGCTGACCTATAAAGTGCCACTGGAATATGAAGGTATCAAACTGCCACCCGAGGGTAAACAAGAGGGTATCAGAGCGGTTTTTGCACTGGATGGGTCGCTGAGCAGGCCTGAACCCTATTGGGAACTCATTTCCCGGGATTTTTCTCTTATTCCTCCCTACTCCCTCCCTGCCGAGAAACGGGGAGGCCTTCCCGTAAGCGATCAGCTGAATTCTGGATTAGGCGGAAAACTTTACTATCTGGGTGAAAATGAGGCAGGTAGGGGAAGCGCGATCAAGGTGCTTGATATTGCCTCCGGGGAAGAAATGGATCAGTGTGTCTACAATACATTGGTTAGAGGATTTTTTGGCTCACGTAACGTTGACTACTTTAGCGACAATCTGGGGGTTTCAAAAGACGCTACGCTATTTTCAGTATCACACTATGAAGACAGTGATGATGAAACCATCAAAATTTATGACAGAGATTGCCAGCTATTGCAGACACTCCAGATGGGAGGCATGCGGTGGAGGGACATCTCTAATGCCAGATTCTCGCCAGCTAATCCGGACATCATTGTTTTTTCTGCGAGGGACTACAATGATGACAAAAAACGCAAAATCGTAATTTATAACTGGAAAACAAGTAAAAGACTCACATATTTTGAATTGCAGCGGGATGATATTGCTACGCATTCGTGGCTTTCTAATGGCAGTTTGCTGATGCTCGGAAGTGATAAAAAGATATATTTATCCAGTTTTGACGGGGAAGAGTGGAAGGAACCGGAGCTGATTTTTGAGCTTCCTGATCGGCCATACTCTATGAAGCTCAGTCCTGATGGGGGCAGGGTCGTCTTCAGGATGGGCAGACAGATTTGGTCATGCAACATTGACGGTTCAAACCTCATGCAACACACTGCCGCCTCATCGGCCTATAACGAGCATCCAGTCTGGTCGCCAGACGGTCGCTATATACTGTTGCAAAATCGTACAGGAAGTTTCTTTAGCAAGATGTGGATCATTGCATCCGATGCAGAGTTTGTGCGTATTTATAACCATTCCGGGGTGACTGAATCCGCCAGTCCCTTGCGGGACAGCGGCGGAGGTTTCATTCGGCAATATGAGAGCGGTAGTGACTGGCTTGCGCTGTAACCCAAACAGCCAAGCGCTGGCAACATGCCGGCGGGGGATGGCTTGTGACAAAAGACGGCGAAGTTTATCATTTATAGATAAGGGCTCGCACAACAATAACTTTCCGTTTTGGAGGTCGATTCATCCCGCCTGTCCGTGTTGCGAAAACTTGAAATTTAACCCATATTCCTGCGTTTTCGCGCCTTGCCAGACGGGCGCCTCGACTCCCCAAATTCGGAAAGTTATTGTTGCCCGAGCCCTAAATCCCAACGGGTGGGTTGTGCCGGTGCAAAAAACTGATAAGCGTCGCCCTGAATCTGTGGCTTCAGAGCGGGTGCAGAGCGGCCGCACTTTATCGCAGCACGGCTGGGCAGGTTGTAAGTCAGTTGCCTGGGCTTGTGATTTGAACGCAGGAGTGGGGCCCATGCCCGCGATATTTCATCGCTTGGAACCGTTTATATTGATGGATCACTAGAGATCCTTCTTTAACTGCTTCTGATAGACGCGGGTTATTCTACTCCCATCCCAGATATACGAATAATGGGAGCCTTGGCGTGGAACAGTAACCGCAGGTGGACGCAATGCGGCAATGCACTCTCCTCCTGGATTACGCACCGAACGGTACACGATCCCCCAGGAACCAGCGTCTTTCATCTCTTGGCCAAAGGCCTGCGACGCCGCCCACTCATCAGGCGCATGTAAGTTTTCATAACCATTGCCACGGACATCATGTAAGGGCTTGGCTACTTTGCCGATGTAGACGCGCATGTTGATTTCACCGGCCTCTTCCTTGGTATATGAAAGGAAGCGGGTCCGGCTATGGATGCTTTCGGCAAACGCTGTATCCATATCCTTGGCGGCGTAGTATACGCCATAGCTGCCATCACTGAAGCGACTGCTTGTGCCAATATGGGTAAAGGTGGCCATGATGGGGGTTGAGCCTGGCCCTGACACCCGATCTTCGGTGGGTACCAGAGAAATATCCCCTGCCTCTTGTCGTAAGCGGTCATTGGTGAGTGATTCGATATAGTAAAGCTCCTCCATCAAGAACGGTTCGACCAGCCGCTCGAAAAAATTAATGGGAGGGTACTCTGACGGAATAATGCGATATTGCCGCTCCCAGTCAAGCGTAACAACTGGAACCATTACATGCCCCGTTGGACGTCGAGATAGCGACGCACATCCGCTAAATCAACCAGACTCCCGGCAAGCATTCGCTCAATGGCGCTCTGGCCATTGAACAGGGGGGCCGCATTGGGTTTGTGAACCCACTCATCCGCAGCCCGAGGGCTGGGGAGCAAAATATTCAGTGCCTTATAGATCCCAAGCAGGTAACTGATTCGCTCCAGGGTATCCCTGCTCAAGCGGGTTGCCAATTTTCCCGCCTTCCACTTAAAGAAGGTGGATTCCGGGGGGGATCCCAGCAGGGTGCGTTCTTCCTTGGCTGACAGGTGCCAGTGGCCGGAGAGGTTGAAAAACGCCCGCAGGGCGGCATTCGCAATACGCTCTGGATTGAGTTGAGGTTGTTGGGTACTGTGCAGGGTCATAATGCAGCCTCCATAAATAGAGTATATGCATATTATCGTCCATGAGTGGAGCTTCTGCAAGGTTGTTCCCTGGCAAAGGGAATATTCCCTAACCGGAGCCTCCAGCAAGTATAAGGGCAACTTGAATATAAAACCTTTACGCTAACTGCAAATGTATCGCGGGGATGGCTTGCCCCTCCCCGAATTTTTGGGAGAAAAAAGCGCCGTGCCCGCACGCGACGCTTTTTTTGCCGATGGTAAGCGCCTACTGGTGGTAGGGCGCGCTCAGCTCGTGTACGGCCTCGATGAAGGCAGCGACGTTTTCCGGGTCGATGGTGGGGTGGATGCCGTGGCCCAGGTTGAATACGTGGCCCTCGCCCTTGCCGTAGCTGGCCAGCACGCTGGCGACTTCCTCGCGGATGCGCTCGGGATTGGAGTAGAGGATGCAGGGATCCATGTTGCCCTGCAGGGCAACATTGTCCCGGCCATCTTTAGAAACTATAGCGCGGGCATCGCTGAGGTCGATGGTCCAGTCCACACCGAGACAGTCGGCGCTGGTGGCAGCCATCTTGTCCAGCCATCGTCCGCCGCCTTTGGTGAAGAGGATGACGGGGACTTTGCGACCGTCGGCTTCTCGGTTGAGGCCGTCGATGATTTGTTGCATGTAGCGCAGTGAAAATTCCTGATAGTCACGCGGGGTGAGTACACCGCCCCAGGTGTCAAAGATTTGCACGGCCTGCGCGCCGGCGGCGATCTGTGCATTAAGGTAGCTGGTCACCGACTGGGCCAGCTTGTCCAGCAGCTGATGCATCAGCTCGGGCTGGTCGAACATCATGCCCTTGACCTTGCCGAACTCCTTGGTGGAGCCGCCTTCTACCATGTAAGTTGCGAGCGTCCACGGGCTGCCGGAGAAACCGATCAGCGGTACGCGCCCGTCGAGTTCTTTGCGGATGGTGCGCACGGCATTCATGACATATTGCAGCTCACCTTCGGGGTCGGGGATGGGCAGGTTTTTCACGTCGACGGCGCTGCGCACGGGCTTGTCGAACCGCGGGCCGTGGCCGGTATTGAAGGTCAGGCCCAGACCCATGGCGTCGGGGATGGTGAGAATGTCGGAGAACAGAATGGCGGCATCCAGCGGGAAGCGTTCCAGCGGCTGGATGGTGACCTCGCAGGCCAGCTCCGCATTGCGGCACAGATCCATGAAGCTGCCGGCCTTTTCGCGGGTGGCGCGGTATTCGGGCAGATAGCGGCCCGCCTGGCGCATCATCCACACCGGGGTGACGTCAACGGGCTGACGCATCAGGGCGCGCAGGAAACGGTCGTTCTTCAATTCGCTCATAGTTTGTTTTTCAACGCAAAGGCGCGAAGGCACAAAGGGCGCAAAGTTTTTTATGAAAATATTTTCTTTGCGTTCTTTGTGCCTTCGAGCCTTTGCGTTAGATCCTTTTCAAGTTAGACATTGAGATAATCCAAAATACCTTCGGCGGCCTGGCGGCCTTCGTAGATGGCGGTGACGACGAGGTCGGCACCGCGCACCATGTCACCGCCGGCGAACACCTTGGGATTGCTGGTCTGGTGGCGAATATCGCCATCGGCCGGGGCGATGACGCGGCCGCGTTCGTCGATGTCGATGCCGAAGTCGGTGAACCAGGGCTGCGGGCTGGGGCGGAAACCAAAGGCCACCACCACACAATCGGTGGCGACAATCTCTTCCGAACCCGCGATGATCTCCGGGCGGCGGCGGCCGCATTCGTCGGCCTCGCCCAACTGGGTGGTGACCAGTTTGATGCCCTCTACCTTGCCCTCGCCGACGATCTCCACGGGCTGACGGTTCCAAAGAAACTGCACGCCTTCCTCCTTGGCGTTGAGTACCTCGCGTTTGGAACCGGGCATGTTGGCCTCGTCGCGGCGATAGGCGCAGTTGACGCTGCTGGCGTCCTGACGGATGGCGGTGCGGGTGCAGTCCATGGCGGTGTCGCCGCCGCCCAATACCACCACGCGTTGGTCAGCCAAATCGATGAAGTCTTCGGCGGATTTTTCGAAGCCGTGGCGGTGCTTGATGTTGGCGATCAGGTAATCTAACGCGGAGTAGACGCCGGGCAGGTCCTCGCCGGGGATGCCGGCCTGCATGTAGGTATAGGTGCCCATACCGAGAAATACCGCATCGTATTCGTCCAACAGCTGCTGGAAGGGCAGGTCACGGCCGATCTCGATGCCGAGACGGAATTCCACACCCATCTCTTCGAGGATCTCACGGCGGCGGCTGATGACACTCTTTTCCAGCTTGAATTCGGGGATGCCGAAGGTGAGCAGGCCGCCGATCTCCGGGTGGCGGTCGAACACCACCGGGGCGACGCCGTTGCGCACCAGCACGTCGGCGCAGCCGAGGCCAGCGGGGCCGGCACCGATCACCGCGACGCGCCTGCCGGTGTCCTCGACGGCGCTCATGTCCGGGCGCCAGCCCTGGTCGAAGGCCTTGTCGGCGATGTAACGCTCGACGGCGCCGATGGTGACCGCGCCGAAGCCGTCGTTGAGGGTGCAGGCGCCCTCGCAGAGGCGATCCTGCGGACAGACTCGGCCGCAAACCTCGGGCAGGGTATTGGTGCGGTGCAGCATCTCTGTCGCCTCGATGAGATTTCCTTCATGCACCAGTTTGAGCCAGTTGGGAATGTAGTTGTGTACCGGGCAGCGCCATTCGCAATAGGGATTGCCGCAGGCCAGGCAGCGGTCGGCCTGCTCGGCGGCGGAAGCGGCGTCGAATTGACCATAGATTTCGCAGAATGCCTGGCGGCGTTCATCGGCCGCTTTCTTTTCTGGGTCTCTCCGGGGGATATCAATAAACTGAAAGTCGTTTGCCATGTTTTTTTATACAGCTAACTGAAAGTGTGTAGGTTGGAGTTCGCTACGATCGCTCGCCCCAACCCTTAGGCGGCGGCGAGGCGCAGTTCGTCCATCAGCGTTTCGAGGCTGGCGGCCTTGGGTTTGACCAGCCAGAACCTGCCGATCATGTCGGAGTAATTGTCGAGGATGTGCTGGCCCCAGGTGCTGCCGGTTTCATCGACGAATTCCTGGACGGTGTCGCGCAGATGGTTGGCATAGGCCTCCATATTTTCTGTGCTGACACGGTGGATGTCGATTAACTCGTGGTTATGCCGGTCGACGAAGTGGTTGTCCTCGTCCAGCACGTAGGCGAAGCCGCCGGTCATGCCAGCGCCGAAGTTGACGCCGGTGGCGCCGAGCACGGTGATGGAACCGCCGGTCATGTACTCGCAGCCGTGGTCGCCCACGCCCTCGACCACTGCGTGGGCGCCAGAGTTGCGCACGCCGAAGCGCTCGCCGGTGAGGCCGGCGGCGAATAGCTTGCCGCCGGTGGCGCCGTACAGGCAGGTGTTGCCGATGATGGTGGTTTCATTCGATTTGAAGCCGGAACCCGCTGGTGGACGGATCACCAGCTTGCCGCCGGCCATGCCCTTGCCGACGTAGTCGTTGGCGTCACCTTGCAGATACAGGTGCAGGCCGCCGGCGTTCCACACGCCGAAGCTCTGTCCGGCGGTGCCGCTGAGTTCGAGGCGGATGGGCGCGTCTTCCATGCCCAGGTCACCGTGGCGCACGGCGATCTCGCCGGACAGGCGCGCGCCGATGGAACGGTCGGTGTTGCGCACGTTGTACTTGAACGTGCCGCCGGCCTTGTTGTCGATGGCTTCGAGGGCGTCGGCCACCATCTGCTCGGCCAGCTCGCCCTTGTCGAAGGGTTCGTTGCGTGGCTCGATGCAGTGGTGTGGCTTGTCGGCATTTACGCCGCCATCGCTGAGGATGGGACCAAGGTCGAGACGCCGCTGGCGCGGTGTGCTGCCGGGTAGGGCCTGCAGCAGGTCGGTGCGGCCGATCAGTTCGGGCAGGCTGCGTACGCCGACGCCGGCCATCAATTCGCGCACTTCTTCGCAGATGAAGCGGAAGTAGTTCGTCACCATCTCCACCTCGCCGATGTAGTGCTTCATGCGCAGCACGTTGTTCTGCGTGGCAATGCCGGTGGCGCAGTTGTTGAGATGGCAGATGCGCAGGAACTTGCAGCCCATGGCGATCATCGGCCCGGTGCCGAAGGCGAAGCTCTCGGCGCCGAGGATAGCGGCCTTGATCACGTCGAGGCCGGTCTTCAGGCCACCGTCGGTCTGCAGGCGGATCTTGCCTCGCAGGTCGTTGGCGCGCAGGATCTGATGGGTCTCGGTGAGACCCAGTTCCCACGGACTGCCGGCGTATTTTACCGAGGTCAGCGGGCTGGCCGCGGTGCCACCGTCATAACCGGAAATGGTGATCAGATCGGCATAGGCCTTGGCCACGCCGGCGGCGATGGTGCCGACGCCGGCCTCGGCCACCAGCTTTACCGACACCAGGCCGTCCGGGTTGACCTGCTTGAGGTCATAGATGAGCTGCGCCAGATCCTCGATGGAATAGATGTCGTGGTGCGGCGGCGGCGAGATCAGCGACACGCCGGGCTTGCAGTAGCGCAGCTCGGCGATCAGTTCGTTGACCTTCTGCCCCGGCAGCTGGCCGCCCTCGCCGGGCTTGGCGCCCTGGGCGACCTTGATCTGCATCACCTCGGCGGAGCGCAGGTAGGCAGGGGTGACGCCGAAGCGGCCGGAGGCCACCTGCTTGATCTTGGAGCGCTTGATGGTGCCGTAGCGCTTGGGGTCTTCGCCGCCCTCACCGGAATTAGAGCGTCCGCCGAGGCGGTTCATGGCCTCGGCCAGGGTCTCGTGGGCCTCGGGCGATAGCGCGCCCAGGGACATGGCGGCGGAGTCGAAGCGCAGGATGATGTCCTCCATGGGCTCCACTTCGTCCAGCGGGATGGGCGTGACGTCGTCGCGCAGCTTGAGCAGGTCGCGCAGCGCCAGGGTGGGGCGCTCGTTGACCAGGCGTGCGTATTCCTTGTAGACGGCATAGTTGCCGCTCTGCACCGCCTTTTGCAGGGTGATCACCACGTCCGGGTTGTAGGCGTGGTCTTCGCCACCGTGGATGTATTTGAGCAGGCCGCCCTGCTGGATGGCCTTGCGCGGATTCCAGGCCTCGCGGGCGAGGGCGCGCTGGTCGTTTTCCAGGTCTTCGAAGTGGGTGCCCTCAATGCGGTTGGTGGTGCCGCGGAAGCACAGCTCGACCACCGCGCTGTTGAGTCCCACGGCCTCGAACAGCTGGGCGCCGCGGTAGCTGGCGATGGTGGAGATGCCCATCTTCGAGGTGACCTTGAACAGGCCCTTGTTGATGCCCTTGCGGTAGTTTTGCATCAGCTGGGTGCAATCGCCTTCGCTGATTTCGCCGTGGCGCTGCATGTCGAGGATGCAGGCATAGGCCAGATAGGGATAAATAGCGGTGGCGCCGTAGCCGAGCAGCACCGCGAAGTGATGGGCGTCGCGCGCGGTGGCGGTCTCCACCACGATGTTGGTGTCGCAGCGCAGGCCCTCCCTGATCAGGCGGTGATGCACCGCGCCAGTGGCCAGCAGGGCATGTACGGGCAGGCGATCCTCGGCGATGTCGCGGTCGGACAGCACCAGCACCACCTTGCCGTTGTGCGCGGCGGCCACGGCCTGGTCGCAGATGGCGACGATGGCCTGCTCCAGGCCGGTGCTGTCGTCGTCGGCGTCCGTGGGTGAATAGTGCAGGTCGATTCGCTGTTGGGTATAGTTCCCGCCCTCCTGGGTGAGCAGTTGCCCGAACTTGGAGATGGACAGTACCGGCGAGTCCACCAGCAGGCGGTTGGCGTGCTCGGCGGTCTCCTCGAACATGTTGTGTTCGCGGCCCAGGCAGGTCTCCAGTGACATCACGATGTTCTCGCGGATGGGGTCGATGGGCGGATTGGTGACCTGGGCGAATTGCTGGCGGAAGTAGTCATACAGCGAACGCACACGCCGTGACAGCACCGGCATGGGCGTGTCATCGCCCATGGAGCCGATGGCCTCCTGGCCGCCCTCGGCGAGCACGCGCAGCACCTGGTCGCGTTCTTCGAAGGTGACCTGGAACTGCTTCTGGTAGATGTCGATGGCCTGCTCGTCGATGCCTACGCCGCAGGTCTCGCCGTCGAGGGCCGACTTGAGGCGGCGGGCATTTTCCGCCAGCCACTTTTTGTAGGGATGGGCGGACTTGAGGTGATTGTCGATGTCCTCCGGCAGCAGTAGCTCGCCGGTCCGGGTATCGGCGGCGATCATCTCGCCGGGCTTGAGGCGGCCCTTGGCCACCACGTCTTCGGGGGCGTAATCGTAGACGCCGATCTCCGAGGCCAGGGTGATGTGGCGGTCTTTGGTGATTACCCAGCGTGCCGGACGCAGGCCATTGCGATCCATGGCACAGGCGGCGTAGCGGCCATTGGTCAGCACGATGCCGGCAGGGCCGTCCCAGGGCTCCATGTGCATGGAGTTGTATTCGTAGAAGGCGCGCAGATCCGGATCCATGTTGGTCACGTTCTGCCACGACGGCGGTACCAGCAGGCGCATGGCGCGGAACATATCCATGCCGCCGGCCAGCAGCACCTCCAGCATGTTGTCCAGGCTGCTGGAGTCCGAACCGGTCATGGACACCAGCGGGCGCACGTCGTCCATGGGGATGCTCGGCGTCTCGAACTTGTGGCTGCGAGCCACCGACCAGTTGCGGTTGCCCTGCACGGTGTTGATCTCGCCGTTGTGGGCCAGATAGCGGAACGGCTGCGCCAGGCGCCATTGCGGCCAGGTGTTGGTGGAGAAGCGCTGGTGGAATACGGCCAGGGCCGATTCCAGGCGCTCGTCGCCCAGGTCCTTGTAGAACACCGGCAGGTATTCCGGCATCACCAGGCCTTTATAGGAGATGACCTGTGAGGACAGGCTGGGGACGTAGAAGACCTCGTCGTTGGGCTCGATGGCCTTTTCCGTGCGTCGGCGGGCGATATAGAGGTGGCGCTCGAAGTCCTCGGCGCTCATGTCCGCGGCAGCGTTAACGAAGACCTGTTCAATCTGCGGCAGGGACTTCAGGGCCTCGTCGCCGCAGGCGCTCTCGTCCGTGGGCACCACGCGCCAGCCGGCCACGTTCAGACCCTCGGCGGCCAGTTCGCGCGCCAGGGTGTCGCGGGTGCTGGCGGCGAGGCTGTGGTCGCGGTTGAGGAACACCATGCCGACGGCGTACAGATCGCCCAGTACGATGCCTTCTTCGCTGGCGCACAGGCGCAGGAAGGCATCAGGCTTTTTCAGCAGCAGGCCGCAGCCGTCGCCGGTCTTGCCGTCGGCGGCGACGGCGCCTCGGTGGGTGAGGCGGGCCAGGGCGGCGATGGCGGTGTCCACCAGCCAGTGGCTGGGCTGGTCGTCCATCTGCGCAATGAGGCCGAAGCCGCAGTTGTCTTTCTCGAACTCAGGACGGTAGAGGCCTTGGCTGTTGTTCATGTTTTTTACAGATTCTGATTGCATGGCTGTTCGCTTCGCCGTGGCCCCTGTGAGTTTCGGGAGCTGATATTTATTCTTTAATAATCAATAAGTGGCAGCAGTATCTGACCCGGTAGTGTGGGTTTCCCGCCGGCAAAATGGTCACGCATTATACAAGGAGTCTGCCGGATTTGGGAATAATCGGCTGCGCTGACGGGAGAGCGGCCAAAATCCATTCGATTTTTCGTTAAATAGCAACCACTATTCGCCTCAAAATCGGACGGATTTTGGCTCGCTTTCCCGCCATGCCCAAAGCGCTTCGCGGGGCAGGCTCTGCTCGCTACGATTACCCAAACCCGGCAGACTCCTGGCGCGGCAGTTTTGGTTCAATCGGGCGCCGGCGGCGGCGGAATGTGAGTTACTTGAGGGCCTGCTGGATGTCGCCAAAGCGGCGAATCCAGGGTTTCTGCTTGCGCAGGGCGTGGGGCAGCCGGCTGCGGGCATCGATGGCTTGTTGCTTGTTGGCATACTCGCCGTACACCAGGGCGTACCAGGGTTTGCCCTTGCGTTGGGTGTGGTAGAAGGCGAGGTGCTGGTTGAGTTTGTGCTGCTGGATGAATTTTCGCAGCGTGTCCAGGCGTTCGCCGGCGATCAGTTGCAGGGTGAAGTGCTGCGGGTCGCGTGACAGCAGCCACGGGTTGCGGTGCTCAGGTACCCATTTGGGCAGGGGTTGCCACTGCTTGCCGAGCGGGGTGTTGGCGGCAGGTTTTGGCGCTTTGGCGGGTGGTGTTTTTGCTGATTCAACCTTGGCCGGAGGGGAGACCCTGGCAGTTGGCGCGTCAGTTTTTTGGCTGGCGGTTTTTTTCGGCGTGGGTGTCTCTATCGGTTGTGGTTTGCCGCCGATGGGGTGGGGGCGGTGCGTATGTTGCGGTTGATCCGGGGCTTTTTCGTGCGCGAGGTCTCCGGTGATGGCGGCAATCGCCTCGTCCATGCTGGCGGGACGGGGCGATGAGGCGGGGACATCGTCGTTTTTCTGTGGCGGAATGGCCAGTGCCTGTTGGCTGCGTTCGGCGGTTGCGGGTGGGACTGCCGGGGCAGTGGATCTGTCCGCCGGCGGTTCTGCCGTTGCCGTCTTCGCGTCGGGTGGTGTGTCAAACAGGTCGCCGATGACATCCCAGACGATGAAGGTCAGCAGGATGACAATAATAAGGCTGACGCCGACCAGCCGCTTGGGTTTGTAGAGGTCGCGGTCAGAGATGCCGGGCAGCTCGGAGGGGCGTTCGCTGCTGGGCAGCGAGTCCATCAACAGCTGGTGGGCCAGGCTGTTGAGTCGCCCGGGCCAGCCTTCGGACTGTTTGTGCAGTTTATGCAGTGCGCCCTCGGTGAAGGGTTCACCGGCAACGAAACGGGCGGCGGACAGGCGATGCAGGAGGTAGTGGGTGCTGTGCTCTTCGTCAAAGGGCGGCAGGTCGATGATACGATGAGGGGTGCTGGCAAATTGCGCCAGCAGGGGATCGTCCAGCCTCTCCTCCAGGCCGGGCTCGCCGAACAGGATGATTCGCAACAGGGGCTTGTTGGTAAAACTCCGCAGGGAGGCCAGCTGCAGTATCCGTTGCAGGGCGGTGATGGTGAGCAGGTGGGCGTCGTCCACCAGCAGCACGCCTTGACGGGCGTTGTGCAGCAGACCGTCGAGGTGGTATTCCAGCTGCTCCAGTAACTCGGGATGGGTGGCGCCGCGGAAATTCAGTTCCAGTTGGTGGTAGATCTGCTGAATCAGGTTGCGCTCGTCGATACCGCCGCTGGCCTCGACGCGCACCACTTCCCAGGTTTCTGAGGCTCGGGCGATATATTGCTGTAACAGGCTGCTTTTGCCGCTGCCCTCGGGGCCGGTGACCAGCAGCAGTTCGTCGTTGTACTGGGTCAGGTGATGCAGGATGTCGAGGTGCTGGGTGCGGGTGGGTTCGGGGTAGAACAGGTCGAATTCGATGGCGGCGGCGAAGGGCTCGCGCGCCAGGCCGTAGAAGGCCAGGTAAGGGGAGCCTTGGGATCCCTGTCTTTGCGTGCCGTTGTTCACTCAATCACCCTTAACGAAAACGACGCGAAAGCCGCGCTTGAGTTGCTCATCGCGGGCGTTGATGAGCGCTGCGACGCCGGCCTCGCGTTCATCGAAGTGTTTTTTCGTGACCCGCCCGGGAGAGCCCTGCCGCCCGGCTTCGTGTACCAGACTCCAGCCGCTGATCAGGTCCTTCTGTAGCAGCAGGTGGTAGTAGCGGGGCGCGTTTCCACTGTCGGGTAGTGTCTGCAGGTAGATTCGCATGGGGGGAAGGGTACTGGATGCACGGGTTCCTGTCAGGTGAGTTTCGCCTGGGTAAAGATGCGTTCGTATTCCTGGATGGCATAGCGGTCGGTCATGCCGGCGATGTAGTCAGCGACAGCGCGTGCGCGGCCACTGAGGCCGGTTTCGGCCGCCAGTTCGGCAACCTTGCGCTGGGCCTCTGGTGGCAACAGCAGGGGGTCGTCGAGGAAGCTGTCGAACAGGGCGCGGATGATACTGCGTGCCTTGGAGGTCATGCGGTGTACACGGTAGTGGCGGTACAGGTGATTGCGCAGGAAGCGCTTCAATTCCCGGTTCATGGCCTGCATGGGGTCACTGAAGCCGGCCAGGGGGGCGGGCTGGTCGAGGATGTCATCGCGCGACTGTGGTGCGGTGGTGGCCAGACGTTCGTGGGTGGTCTCTATCAGGTCGGTGACCTGGCGGTTGATCATGCGGCGGATAATCTCGTGAATGGCGCGACGCCGTTGCAGACCGGGGTAGGTTGCCATGACGGTTTCGTGCTGTTCGCGGAACAGCTGGATCTCGCACAGCTGTTCTATGTCGATGAGGCAGGCGCGCAGGCCGTCGTCGATGTCGTGGTTGTTGTAGGCGATTTCGTCGGCGATATTGGTGATCTGTGCTTCCAGTCCCGCTTGTTGCTTTTTCAGGAATCGTTCGCCGAGCTTACCCAGATGGTGGGCGTTGTCCGTCGAACAGTGCTTGAGGATGCCCTCGCGGGTCTCGAAGGTGAGATTGAGGCCATCGAATTCGGCATACTTTTCTTCCAACTGGTCGACGATGCGCAGGGATTGCAGGTTGTGCTCGAAGCCGCCGTAGTCGCGCATGCACTGGTTGAGGGCGTCCTGGCCGGCGTGGCCGAAGGGGGTGTGGCCGAGGTCGTGGGCGAGGGCGATGGTCTCGGCGAGGACTTCGTTGACGCCGAGGATACGCGCCACAGAGCGGGCAATCTGCGCCACTTCGATGGAGTGGGTGAGGCGGGTGCGGAACATGTCACCTTCATGATTGACGAAGACCTGGGTCTTGTATTCGAGGCGGCGGAAGGCGGCGGAGTGGACGATGCGGTCGCGGTCGCGCTGGAATTCGCTACGGTGTTCGGGGGGCGGCTCAGTGAAACGCCTGCCGCGGGAGTTGCTGGCGGTGCTGGCGAAGGTAGAGAGTTCGGTGAGTTGTATCACCGGGCCTGTGCCTCTCGGTGGAAGGTGTCGAGGGTCTCGCGCAGTTTCGCGGTATCGTACGTGTCCGTGATGAGACTGGCGCCGATATCGGTCAGTAGCACCAGGCGCAGCCGGCCGGCCTGCACCTTCTTGTCCACCGCCATCCACTTCAGGAATTGCTCGGCGTCCAGTTCCGGCGGCGTGTGCAGGGGCAGGCGGGCGAGTCCGGTGATGGCGCGGATGCGTGCCAGCTGCCCGTCGTCGAGCCAGCCCAGGCGCCGTGACAGGTCGGCGGCCATCAGCATACCGGTGCCCACCGCCTCACCGTGCAGCCAGACGCCGTAGCCCATGGCGGCCTCGATGGCGTGGCCGAAAGTGTGGCCCAGGTTGAGCAGGGCGCGCTGACCGGATTCGCGCTCGTCGGCGGCCACTACTTCGGCCTTGTTACGGCAGGAGCGTTGAATGACGTAGGTGAGCTGTTGCGGGTCGCGGGCCAGAAGTTCGGGGATGTGCCGCTCCAGCCAGGCGAAGAATTCAGCGTCGCGGATCAGACCGTACTTGATCACCTCGGCGATGCCGGCGGAGAGCTGGCGGTCGTCCAGGGTGCTGAGGGTCTCGGTATCGGCCAGCACGCAGCGCGGCTGGTGAAAGGCGCCGATCATGTTTTTGCCCAGCGGGTGGTTGACGCCGGTCTTGCCGCCTACCGAGGAATCCACCTGCGCCAGCAGGGTGGTGGGTATCTGGATGAAGTGTACGCCGCGTTGATAGGTGGCGGCGGCGAAGCCGGTGATGTCACCTACCACGCCGCCGCCCAGGGCCAGCAGGGTGCAGCTGCGGTCGAAGCGGTGTTTGAGCAGGGCGGTGTATATGGTGTTGACGGTGTCGAGGGTCTTGTACTGCTCGCCGTCGGGCAGGATCACCGTCTCGACCTGGAAGCCGGCGAGGGATTTCAGCACACGTTCGAGGTACAGCGGGGCGACGGTCTCGTTGCTGACCACCAGTACCTGCCGGCCGGGGATGTGCGGTGTCAGCAGCTGCGGCTGGTCGAGCAGGCCGCTGCCGATGTAGATGGGATAGCGGCGGTCGCCGAGGTCTACCGTTAAGGTCTGTATGGCGATGTCGATAGTGCGCTTCAAAGGTCGAGATCCTTGAATTGTTGCAACAGCGAGTGGGTGACGTTGCGCGCCGGTTTGTTGTCAGTGATGAGAATCAGATCCGCGATTTCCCGGTAGAGGGGGTCGCGCACGGCGAGAATTTCTTCCAGTTTCTGGCGCGGGTTTTCCGTCTGCAACAGGGGGCGCCGGGAGTCGCGCGCGGTACGCCGGAAAAGTTGCTCGACAGGGGCGCTGAGATAGATGACAAAGCCGCGTCCGGCGAGGTGCTTGCGGTTGTCCGGATCCAGTACCGCGCCGCCGCCGGTGGCGAGGATGATGTTCGACTGGCGGGTCAGTTCATCGATCATGGCCTTTTCGCGGCTGCGGAAACCGGCCTCTCCCTCCAGTTCAAAAATCAGCGGGATGTCGGCGCCGGTACGGGCCTCGATTTCCTTGTCGCTGTCATAGAACGGCCGTCCGAGGCTGCGTGCCAGCTGCCTGCCAATGGTGGTTTTTCCAGCCCCCATGGGGCCGACGAAAAAGATGTTTCCGGGCATGTCGTGTTCGATGCGTTGATTAGTGAGTGATTATATAGGGATTGAGGGAGTGGCGCACGACCGGACGCTGGGGGGGATATGCAGGAAACAAAAAAGGCGGCACATCGCTGCGCCGCCTTTGCTGTTGATTGCTACCGGTAAAAGCGTGTCTTACCGGTTTGAAAATTCCTCTTTGACAATCTTTGGCGTGACAAAGATCAGCAGTTCCTGCTTGGTGTTTTGTTCGAGCGTGGTGCGGAACAGTACGCCGATGAAGGGCAGGTCGCCCAGCAAGGGTATGCCATCGCGCTGTTCCTTGTTGGTGGTCTCATAAACGCCACCCAGCACCACAGTTTCACCGTTGTTCATCAACACCTGGGTTTCCACCTGTTTGGTGTCGATGCTGGGTACACCGGCGTAGATCTGACCGACGCTGTCCTTGGTGACCTTGAGGTCGAGGATGATGCGGTCGTCCGGGGTGATCTGCGGGGTGGCGCGCAGGCTCAGCACGGCCTTCTTGAACGACACGTTAGTCGCGCCGCTGGAAGCGGCCTGCTGGTAAGGGATTTCCGTGCCCTGTTCGATTACGGCCTCTTGCCGGTTTGCGGTAATCACGCGCGGATTGGAGACCACCTCACCACGGCCTTCCTGTTGCAGTGCTGACAGCTCCAGGTCCAGCAGGGTATTGGCGCCGAGCAGCGAGAAGGCGATGCGCCCGGCATTGGTTGCCGCGAGGGGGAAGTTGACGTTCATTCGCTGGTCGATGCCTGCCAAGCCAGTCGGAACCTCAATGGGATAAGAGCTCCCAGTGTCCGCCCGGTTTGACATTGCCGAGGCGGCCATGACGTCGGTGGCATTCGCTGTGCCTGAGGTCATCAGCAGGTTGTTGCCCTGCTCGCTGACGTCTGTCACACCAAAGCGTACACCGAGATTTTTGGCGAAATCGTCAGAGGCAATGACGATACGGGCCTCGATCAGCACCTGGCGTATCGGGATGTCCAGAGAGGTAATCAGGTTGCGGACGGCCTCCAGGCGATCGACGGTATCGGAGATCAGCAGCACATTGGTACGCTGGTCGATGGCGACTTCGCCACGTTCGGAGAGCAGGCCGCCTTTGCTTTTCAACAGTTCGGCGATCTCTGTCGCCTTGGCGTAGTTGATCTGGATAATGTCGGTCTTCAGCGGGGCCAGTTCCTCCACCTGCTTCTGCGCTTCCAGTTCGAGGCGTTCCTGGGCGGTGATTTCCTGGTTGGGGGCGACGAGGATGACGTTGCCGGTCTTGCGCATGGCAAGGCCCTTGGTCTTGAGGATGATGTCCAGTGCCTGATCCCAGGGAACGTTCTTCAGGCGCAGGGTCAGGTTGCCGCGTACGGAGTCGCTGGTGACCATGTTCAGGCCGGTGAAGTCGGCGATGAGCTGCAGGACGGCGCGAACTTCGATGTCCTGGAAGTTCAGCGACAGTTTTTCACCGGTATAGCCGAATTCATCCTTCTTCTTGGCGGCGGCCTTTTCCTTGGGGACTTCCTTCACTTCGATGGTGTAAGTGTTGCCGGCATGGTAGGCCAGGTACTCGTAGTCACCGGATGCCGAAATAGAGAGGCGGACACGGCCATCGACCTGGCTGGCGTCGATGTACTGCACCGGGGTGGCGAAATCGATGACGTCGAGGCGTTGTTGCAGGTTTTTGGCCAGACTGCTGTCGGCGAACTCGACGAAGATCTGACGGCCGGATTCGCCGGTACTGACCGGGATGTTCTGATCGGAGAGGCTGACGATGATACGGCCTTCTCCCTGGGTGCCACGGCGGAAGTCGATGTTTTTGATGTGATGCAGGTTGGTTGCAGGGCCTGCCTTTGCTGTGGCTTCTCTGCTGGAGGTTGTACTTGTGGCGGTGCGGCTGCCGGCGATGGTCAGAACGACATCGTTCCCGGATACCTCGCTTTCGAAGGGGATCAGCTGGACGAGGTTGAGGATGACGCGGGTGCGATTGCCGGCCTCGACGGCGGTGACACTTTTTGCGAAGCCGATACCGATGTTTTTATTCTTCCAGTTCAGGCTGCTGGTGGTCTGCGGAAAATCGAGCACCACTCGGGCCGGGTGATCGATGGTGAAGCTGCCCGGCTTGACGGCCGGACCGTTAAACGTCAGACGAACCTGAACGCTGTCGCCGGGCAGGGAGGTAAAGGTGATGTTCTTCAGGCTGGCCAGATTGCTGTTTACCGGTGTCTTGTTCACCGGCTTTTTTTCTACCGTGGGTGCCGGTGCTGGTTTTGCGGCAGGTGCGGTCGCGTCGGTCTTGGTTGCACTGTCTGTCGAGTCTGCGGCCAGTGTGATGTAAAGATTTTTTCCTTCCGTGCGAACCTCATAGTCGACAAGTTTGTCAACATTGATCATCACGCGGGTGCGACCGCTGGCCTGCACGGCCTTGATGTCCTTGGCGGCCCCGGTCTCGATGGGCAGTGGCAGGTTCCAGGGGAGGTTGTTGCTCACGCCCGGCATATCCAGTGAGATACGGGCAGGGCTTTCGCTGGTGAAGTCCTTCGTTTGCGGTACTTCGCCGGAAAGGGCCAGGCGTATTTCGACGCGATTGTCGTCGAGCTTCTTGAAATCAATGAAGTCCAGGGTGGTTTCGGCAAGTGCTTGTGCTTGGGCAAAAACGGTCAGGCCAGCCAGTGCGATCCCAGTAAGTAGTTTTTTCATCCATTTTTCCCGCGTCTTGTGAGGCTTGTCGCTTGTTGTGCTGATTTTTTTCATGCAGTTGATAATGCCCATTTTCAGTGTCCTCGCTGGCATCATTCGCTGACGGTCAGGGTTGTACGCCTTTCGATCCAACCCCCGAGCCCATCCGGTACAATTTCTTTCAATTCTACCTGAGACTCGGTGATCCTGATGACTTCGCCATTATCCTGGCCCATGTGCTGGCCGGTGGTTGTGCGATGCAGGGTGCCATCTGATGCAATGATCAGCGCCCAGCGCCGCCCTTTTTTCTCGATGGAGCCAACCATGCGAAGGCTGCCCAGGGAATACTGTTCCAACGCTTCGCGCTCCCGCTTCAGGTCGGGCTGAAGGTCGGTGTTGGGGCGCTGGACATTTTCCTTGGCTTTTTCCGGCGGCTCAAAGGGGTCGCGCAGTGACGTTTCGTTATAAGTAAATATTTCGTATTCCAGCAACTCGGGGAGCGGTGGAATAGTGCTTTTTTGCCGCTGTTCGATCCCTTGGACATACGCCTTCAGGTCGTCCGTGTCTTTTCCCCCGCAGCCGCTCAGTCCGATGGCCAACAGGAGGGCGAGTATACACCATCCCCTGGCCGAAGCTGCCCGGCGGCTAGCCAGATGCTGTGCGCGAGTTGGGGCGTTGTGGCTCATTTATTGCCCTTCCTTTTGCGAGTGTTGCTGGCGGATTTTTCGTCTTCATCGAGATAACGATAGATCTTTGCGGTGGCCGACATGGTCAGCTGGCCGCTTTTATCGTCTTTGCTTTTGGCTTTGCGCGTGATCGTAAGGTCATGCAGGGTGACGATGCGTGGCAGTGCTGCGATACCGCTGACAAAATTGCCAAATTCGTGGGCGGTACCGATGACGCGTAGCTGAATGGGGAGTTCGGCATAAAAATCCTTGGGGATTTCGGCGGCGGGTTTGAAGAGCTCAAACTCAAGTCCGGTCTGAATGCCGACATGGGACACATCGACAAGGACCTCGGCCACTTCGGTCTTGCCGGGTAGTTGCAGCAGCAAGGTGCCGAAGGTATGTTCCATTTCCTCCATCTGCTCTTTATAGGCCGCCAGGTTAGCGGCCTTGGCCTGTTTCTTTTCAAATTCGGCCTTGAGGGTGATTTCCTTGGCCTCCGCCTGTTCCAGGGTCAACAGCTGGTCGCTGATGTCCAGGTAATAGCCGAGGAATAACAAGGTTGCGCAGAGCAGGGCGATGACAAGGCCGCGCGCCGCAGCGGGCCAACTGCCAATATTGTTGAAGTCGAGATTGTTGAGGTCGAGGTCGAGATTCATTTTTCTTCCTCCTCCACCTTGCCGTTGGTCAGGTTCACCGTGAGCTTGAACCAGCTGTCATCCTCATAGGGCGTCTTGCCGGTCTCGATGACGGTCAGCCTGGGATTGGTAAACCAGGGAGAGAGATTGAGGTTACGCATGAACTCGGAAATATCCTCGTTGGAGTCGGCAACACCTTCGAGATGAACCGCACGCCCTGTACGGTTCAGCTTGATCAGATAAACCTGCTCGGGGATGATTCTTGCCGTCTCATCAAACAAATGGACGATTTCAGATCGGCTGCTCTGTAGCTCCTGGATGATCTTCATGCGCGCCAGCAGGGCCTGTTTTTCCCTCTCCAGGCTCTCGATTTCCTTGATCTCCGTGTCGACACGGGTGATTTGGCTCTGGATGAAGGTATTGCGAGTCTGCTGGCCTTCGACCATGCCATTGATCTGGATGTGCGCTAACGCAATGATGCCAAGCATGAGTATGGCGGCGCCAGCGGCAATGTTGATAAATAGCCGTTGTCGTTCACGCCGGAGTTCTTCGCGCCAGGGGAGCAGGTTAATGTGTGGCATCAGTCAAAGCTCCTCAACGCGAGACCGCAGGTAATCATCAGGGAGGGCGCATCGTTACTCAGTGCCTGTGCCTTGATGCGTGAGGCCAGGGCCATGTTGGTGAAGGGGTTTGCGATGGATGTGCTGGTGCCGATGCGCTCCTCGATCAGTTCATCCACGCCGGGGATTGAAGCGCTGCCACCGGCCAGGACGATGTGGCTGACGGCGTTGTGCTGACTGGAGGAAAAGAAGAATTGCAGGGAGCGGCTGACCTGCTGTGCCATGGCGTCCTTGAAGGGATCCAGCACCTCGGGCACATAATTGTCCGGTAGCCCACCTTGGCGCTTGGCCATGCCGGCCTCCTCATAGGACAGACCGTAGCGACGCTGGATTTCTTCGGTCAGCTGCTTGCCGCCGAACACCTGGTCACGGGTATAGATAATCTTTTCGTTATGCAGCACGCTGAGCGTGGTCATGGTGGCGCCGATATCGATAATGGCGATGGTCTTGTCGTCGGTGCCGCCAGGGATTTGCGAGGCAATGAGCGGAAACGCATTTTCCAGCGTGTAGGCCTCAATGTCGACGATCTTGGCGTTCAGTCCGCCAAGCTCCACGGCAGCGACCCGGGAGTCGACGTTTTCACTGCGCGAGGCGGCCAGCAGGACGTCCAGGGTGTCGGGATTGTCTTCCGAGGGGCCGAGGATCTCGAAATCCAGATTGACCTCTTCGAGTGAATAGGGGATGTACTGGTCGGCCTCCAGTTCGATCTGGCTCTCAATCTCTTCTTCCGAGAGGGTGGCCGGCATGGTGATGATCTTGGTGATCACCGAGGAGCCGGCGACGGCGACGGCGGCATTCTTGGTGCGGCTGCCCGAACGCTTGACCGCCCGGCGGACGGCCTCGCCAACGGCTTCAACGTCGGTGATGTTTTTTTCCACCACGGAGTTGGGCGGCAACGGTTCCGCTGCATAGGCCTCAACGCGATAGCCCTCGCCCTGCCGGCTTAATTCCAGCAGTTTGACCGAGGTGGAGCTGATATCCAGGCCGATGAGAGGGAGAGATGTTTTACTAAATAACGATGCTAACCGCACGTTGTCCTTCCTGTCGTTTCATGCAGGTAAGCAGATTATCGGTAGTTATACGACAAACTTTACGATAGATCAAAGCTGCACTGAAAAAAATAGTATTGGGTTGATCTTATTAGAGGTTTTATACTCTGTCGACTCTGTCTACGCTTGAGGGCACTTCTGATAATAGAATGCGTCCTCTGCGTGGCCTGAAGGCGGTAGCTGCAAGGCGTGATTCGCGGAAAAGGGTGGTTCCCTTTTTAAGAATCATAACACAGCAGATGCCGTCTTCAGGCCACGCCCTTCGGGGCTTTACGCCCGGCCCGGAATCAAGGCGTACTTTTGAAGTCAGGCTGGACGCCTGTCAAAAAAGTACAACACAGATTCCGGGCCGGGCGTAAAGCCAGAGGTCACATTCTATTATCAGAAGTGCCCTTGACTACATGAACCCCATCACAGAAACCCCCTTTGGAAGCCTTGCTGCCCCTGTTTATGAAACGATTGTTACTGATATTGGCCGGACTGGGTGTCGCGGCATTGCTGACGGTGGTGCTTGGTATCTATTTCATAGTGATGCCGAAGCTGCCGTCGGTGGACAACCTTAAAGAAGTTCAGTTTCAAGTTCCACTACGAATTTACACCCGTGACCACAAGTTGATCGCCGAATTCGGTGAAAAACGGCGTGCGCCACTGGATTTTGACGAGATCCCCGATCGTCTCATCAAGGCGGTGCTGGCGGCGGAAGACGACCGCTTCTTCGAACATCCCGGTGTTGACTGGCGTGGCCTGCTGCGTGCCGCCGCTTACCTGATTCGCACGGGCGAGAAGGGCCAGGGTGGCAGCACGATTACCATGCAGGTGGCGCGCAATTTTTTCCTCAGCCGTGAAAAAACCTATCTGCGTAAGCTCAATGAAATCTTCCTGGCACTGAAAATAGAGGACGAGCTGAGCAAGCAAGACATCATCACGCTGTACCTCAACAAGATCTATTTCGGTCATCGCTCCTATGGCGTGGCGGCCGCGGCACGGGTCTATTACGGCCTGCCGGTGGACCAGCTGAGCACGGCGCAAATCGCCATGATCGCCGGTCTGCCCAAGGCGCCGTCCACCTTCAACCCGATCGTCAATCCGTCCCGCGCCCTGACGCGCCGGGGCTATGTACTGGGCCGTATGCGCTCGCTGGACTTCATTTCCGAGGCCGAATATCAGGCGGCCATGGATACCCCGGACGATGCCAAACTGCATGGCCTGTCACGTGAGGTGACGGCACCCTATGTGGCGGAGATGGTGCGCAGCGAGATGGTCTCGCGCTATGGCGATGGTGCCTATTCCAGGGGCTTCCGGGTGATCACCAGCGTCGATTCGGTGATGCAGTCGGCGGCCAACGCCGCCCAGCGCGAGGCGCTGTTGGCCTATGATTCGCGTCATGGCTACCACGGCCCGCTGGCGCAGGCCGCGCTGGGTGAAGAGGATACGGAAGAGGATACGGATGAGCAATGGGCGGAGGTGCTGAAACCCTATCGGGAAATCAATGGCCTGTTGCCAGCGCTGGTGCTGTCGGTGGAAGGGCAGTCCGCCAGGGTCTACGAGCCGCGCCGGGGTGTCTTGCAGCTCGACTGGTCCGGCCTGTCGTGGGCCGCGCCGGCGCTGCCGGGTGGTCGCACCGGTAAGGCGCCGCAACAGGCGGCTGATATCCTTGCTCGCGGTGATGTAATTCGTATTGCCGAACGCGCTAAAAAGGCTGAACACGGTAAAAAGGATGAATGGCACCTGGTGCAGGTACCCAGAGTGGAGGGTGCGCTGGTGTCCGTCAGCCCGCAGGATGGGGCCATTCGCGCCCTGGTGGGCGGGTTTAATTTCAGCGCCAGCAAATTCAACCGTATTACCCAGGCCGAACGCCAGCCGGGCTCTAACTTCAAGCCGTTCATCTATTCCGCCGGGCTGGAGAAAGGCTTCACGCCGGCAAGCCTGATCAACGATGCCCCGGTGGTGTTCGAGGATGAAGGTCTGGAGGCCACCTGGCGGCCAGAGAACTACAGCGGTCGCGTGTTCGGCCCCACCCGTCTGCGCGAGGCGCTGGTGAAATCACGTAACCTGGTCTCTATCCGCCTGCTGCGTGCGATGGGGATTTCTTACGCCATTAACTACGTCAGCCGCTTCGGTTTTGACAAGTCAGGTCTGCCGCGTGATCTGTCACTGGCGCTGGGCAGCGGCGCCGTGACACCGCTGGAAATTGTTACGGGTTATGCGGTGTTTGCCAATGACGGCTTCCGTGTCAAATCCTGGTTTATTGAGCGCATCGAAGATCCTGACGGCGAGGTGCTGTACCAGGCGGCGCCGGCCACCGTCTGCAGGCATTGCGGGGAAAAGATGACGGATGCCGCGCGCGCGATGCAGATGGCCTTTGTCGGGCCGCCCCGGCGTGACGAACAGGTGCCGGTCAATATCGCCCCCCGCGTGGTCACGGCGCAGAACGTCTACCTGATGCGCAGCATGATGCGTGACGTGATCCAGCGCGGTACGGCGCGCCGCGCACGGGTACTGCAGCGTTCGGATCTGGCGGGCAAGACCGGTACCACCAACGATCAGCACGATGCCTGGTTTTCGGGGTTTAGTTCGGATCTGGTGACCACGGTGTGGGTGGGTTTCGACCGTCCGCAGCCGTTGGGTGATCGCGAGACGGGCGGCCGGGCCGCACTGCCCATGTGGGTCGACTATATGCGCGAGGCACTGAAGGGGTTGCCACCGCGGCCACTGGAGCGTCCCCCCGGGCTGGTGACGGTGCGTATCGACCCGAAGACCGGACTGCTGGCGCCGGCCGGCCACCCCAAGGCTATCTTCGAAACCTTCCGTGTGGAGAATGTGCCGGCGGCGCTGGACGAAGAGGCGACGTCGCTGTATCGAAATGAAGGCGACAGGCAGGCCCCCCGCTCTGCTGCGGACGAGGTGCCTGAGGAACTGTTTTAGAGATATTTCTAACGTGGTTTAGGTTCCAGCTCCATGTTCAGCAGGCCGGCCCGCTGCCCCATCACGGTCGGGTCGTCCGGCTTTTCTTCCACCTTCAGGGCTGGGTCTACCTCGGTCTTGCCCTCCGAGAGGCTGATCTTGAGGCGCAGGTTGTTCTGCGAATCGGCATTGCGCAGGGCCTCTTCCAAGGATATCAGGCCGTCCTTGTAGAGCTTGAACAGGGCCTGGTCGAAGGTTTGCATGCCCAGATTGGTGGATTTTCCATGATCTCCTTGATGGTGTGGATCTCACCCTTGAGGATCAGATCCTGTATCAGCGGCGTACCCAGCAGCACCTCCACCGCCACCGTGCGTTTGCTGTCCACGGTAGGGATCAGGCGCTGTGAAATGAAGGCGCGCACATTGAGCGACAGATCCATCAGCAGTTGACTGCGCCGATCATCGGGGAAGAAGTTGATAATGCGATCCAGCGCCTGATTGGCGTTGTTGGCGTGCAGGGTAGAGATGGTCAGATGGCCGGTCTCAGCGAAGGCAATGGCGTGCTCCATGGTCTCGCGGTCACGGATTTCGCCGATCAGAATGACATCGGGCGCCTGGCGCAGGGTGTTGACCAGGGCGTCTTCATAGCTGTCAGTGTCCAGTCCCACCTCGCGCTGATTGATGATGGACTTCTTGTGGTTATGAATGAACTCGATGGGATCCTCGATGGTAATGATGTGCCCCGCGCTATTGGCGTTGCGGTAATCGATCAGCGCCGCCAGCGAGGTGGACTTGCCCGAACCGGTACCGCCGACGAACAGCACCAGACCGCGTTTCTGCATGACAATCTTTTTCAGGATCGGCGGCAGGCCCAACTCCTCGGAACTGGGGATCTGCGTCTTGATGTGACGAATCACCATCGCCACCTGATTGCGCTGCTTGAAGATGTTGACGCGGAAGCGGCCCAAGCCTGTCTCGGAGTGGGCCAGATTCATCTCCGGCTTGATCTCGAACAGGGCGATCTGTTCTTCGCTCATCAGGCTGTAAGCCAGTTCTTTGACCTGCCCGGAGGGCTGGGTGGTCTTTTCCAGTGGTTTGAGCATGCCAAAAATCTTTGCGCTCACCGGCGCGCCGACTGTGAAATAGAGGTCGGAAGCCTCATACTTCACCATCAGTTTCAGATAATCCAGGATCTGCATTTGAAAGGCCCTACGGTTAGAGATGAGTCCTCTCAGATATCGGTTCAGCGAGCCTATCCTTTAAGGTGTGGGCAGCGGGAGGGGTAGTAAGTGAGTCATAGCGACATTGATCCACACCTGGGCACGGTACCCAAAGCGCTGCGCGATGAGCTGGTCGCACACTGGGAGGCCTTCACCGAGGCGCTCGCGGAAAGCGGTGTCCCGGCCTCCATCGCCCCCGCCCTGCTGCCCGAGCTGTGCCGTGTCTGGTCCTGCAGTGACTTTGTCGCCCAGTACTGCGTGCGTGATCCGGCGCTGTTGTTCGACCTGCTCGACAGCGGCGACCTGCACCAGGCCTATGCCGCCGATACCCTCGCCGCCCGTGTTCAGGCGGCCATCGATAACATCACCGATGTCGATGGCCTCGGCGTTACCCTGCGCCGCCTGCGCCGCCGCGAGATGCTGCGCATCGCCTGGCGCGACATCGCCGGTCACGCTGACCTGTGGCAGACCACCGCCGAGCTCTCGGCCCTGGCCGAGGCCTGCATCCGTGGCGCCCTGGCGCGTTTGCAGGACTGGCTGCAGGCCGAGTGGGGCGTGCCCACCGGCGCCGCCAGCGGCCAGCCACAGCAGCTGGTGGTGCTCGGCATGGGCAAGCTGGGCGCCCATGAGCTGAATTTTTCCTCCGACATCGACCTCATCTTCGCCTATCCCGAAAGCGGCGAGACGCAAGGCGCGGCACGCACGCGTAGCAACGAAGAATTCTTTACCCGTTTGGGTCGCGATCTGATTCGTATGCTGGACGAAAACACCGCTGAAGGTTTCGTGTTCCGCGTTGACATGCGCCTGCGACCCTTCGGCGGCAGCGGTGCGCTGGTGCTGAGCTTCGCGGCCATGGAGAACTATTATCAGGTGCATGGCCGTGACTGGGAGCGCTACGCCCTGATCAAGGCGCGCCCGGTGGCCGGCCGTCTCGAAGACGGCGAACGCCTGCTGGATCTGCTGCGTCCCTTCATCTACCGGCGTTATCTCGACTACGGCGCCTTCGCCGCCCTGCGTGAAATGAAGGCCATGGTGGCCGCCGAGGTGCAGCGCAAAGGTATGGCCGATAACGTCAAGTTGGGCGCCGGCGGCATCCGTGAAGTGGAGTTCATCGGCCAGGCCTTCCAGCTGATTCGCGGCGGACGTGAGCCGGCCCTGCAACAGCGCGAGATTCGTCGCGTGCTGGCGTGGCTGGCCGAGCAGGACTACCTGCCCCGCTACGTGGTGGCACAGTTGCTCGATGCCTACGTGTTCCTGCGCGACAGCGAACACCGCCTGCAGGAATACCGCGACCAGCAGACCCACAGCCTGCCTACGGATGAGACCGCCCGCCAACGTCTCGCCTACAGCATGGGCTGTGAGACCTGGGACGACTTCATCCCCGTGCTGCGTGGCCACATGGCGCGGGTGCACAGCCACTTCGAGCAGGTCTTCGAGGCGCCGCAGACCGGCGACGGCAAGGCCGCCCTGGACGCCCTGTGGCAGGGGACGCTGGATGATGATGCCGCGCAGACGGCGCTGCGTGAGGCCGGCTTCGATGACACCGAGGCGGTACTGCGGCAGATCACCGCCCTGCGCGATAGCTCGCGCTACCGCGCCCTGCACCGTACCGGCCGTGAGCGGATGGATCGATTGATGCCGCTGCTGCTGGGGGCGGCGGGGGCGCACGACGAGGCCGATGTGGTGTTGCAGCGGCTGCTGAAATTGATCGAGGCGGTGGCTCGCCGCAGCGCCTACCTCTCCCTGTTAGTGGAGCACCCGCTGGCCCTCTCGCAGCTGGTGCGCCTGTGTGCGGCCAGCCCGTGGATCGCGGCAAGGCTGGTGCAATTCCCTCTGTTGCTGGACGAATTGCTGGATGCACGCAGCCTGTACGCGCCGGCCTCCCGCGACGAACTGGCCGCTGAACTGCAACGCCGGTTGGACGCCGTGCCCGACGGCGACCTGGAGCAGGCCATGGATGCGCTGCGTCAGTTCAAGCAGGCGGCGGTGTTGTGCGTGGCCGCCGCCGACGTAATGGACGCGGTGCCGCTGATGGTGGTGAGTGACCACCTCAGCCACATCGCCGAGGTGATTCTCGAACAGGTGCTGGAACTGGCCTGGGCCGATCTGCAGCGTCGTTACGGTAAGCCCTCCGTGGCGGGTAATGCCCTCGGCGAGGAAAAGGGCTTCGCCATCGTCGCCTACGGCAAGCTGGGTGGTATCGAACTCGGCTACGGCTCGGATCTGGACATGGTGTTCCTGCACGCCAGTAACGACGCCGCACCGATCAGCAGCGCCGTGACCGCAGGGCCGAAGGTGGTAGCGGATGCGGTGTTTTATGCCCGCCTTGGCCAGCGTATCATTCATTTTCTGACCGCCCTCACCCCGGCCGGCACGCTGTACGAGGTCGATATGCGCCTGCGCCCCAGCGGCGCCTCCGGCCTGCTGGTGGTGGGCCTGCCCGGCTTCGAGGATTACCAGAAAAACAAGGCCTGGATCTGGGAGCACCAGGCCCTGGTGCGGGCGCGGGTGGTGGCGGGCGATGGGGCCGTGGCGAAGGAATTCCGCCGCGTGCGCCACGAGGTGCTAACCCGCGAGCGCGATCCGCTGTTGCTGCAGAAAGAGGTGCGCGAGATGCGTGAGCGTATGCGCGACAATCTGGGCCACGAATCCGCCGGCCGGTTTGACCTCAAGCAGGGGCGCGGCGGTATCGCCGATATTGAATTTATGGTTCAATTCGGAGTTCTGCGCTGGGCGCGCGAGGCCCCGGATCTGACCGACTTCACGGACAATGTCCGTCTCCTGGCCGGCCTCGCTGCACACGGCTTTTCGATACCGAGGAATGTCGCGTGCTTAGCGATGCCTACCGCGCCTATCGCGCTGAAGTGCATCGCCTGTCGTTACAGGAACGGCCTGCGCAGGTAGATGCGGCGCGCTTCAGCGGCGCGCGTGAGGCGGTGAGGCGCATCTGGTGCAAGAATCTCGAAGGTTGATTATTTGCCACAGAGGCACAGAGTACACGGAGAATTGCCGGAATTTGATCAACAGCGGGAGGAGTCAACGGTTATATTTAATCTCTCAGGGTTGAACTCCCCCTCAGCTTGCAGCGTGATAAACAAAATCAGGGTTTTGATATGCCTCGTAGCTTAGAGAGGGCACCATTTTAGACAAGGAGATACTGATGTCCACACAAGCAAAATTGAAAATCACATTGGCGAAATTGCTAGAGCTATCTATAGATACAAACAAGGAAATTGCAATAAGGATTGTAAGAAATAAGGGGCCTTTTAAGCTTGCAATAGACCCAAGCGGTAACGCTATACTGAGCGGAAAAGCAGGAATTGTCGTATTTAATGGCAGTCCAGTTTTAGAGGAGTTGGGGGTGGCGGTGAAGTTTGTGAATGTACAATTTGGGCAAAATGATGATGGGGCAATAAGTTATACAGGCACATTTGAAGTTGGCGCATATACAATGTCAATTTCAGGATATGTTGATGTTGAAAAATTAATACTTGGATGTACAGGTTTGTTGTGTGTTGCAGCTAGAGCAGTGAAAAATCGAAATAATATTATAAGAGAAAGGATGATTCGGGAGGTGGTGAAGTGACAAGATTACATTCATCTTATATTTTTTTTATATTTTTTATTTTTGCTCTGTTTGGATGTTCGCATGCTTTTAATAAAGAGAGTGATTCGCCCATCCAGAAATATAATGAATATGTTGGCGCTTTATCAAAAGAATCATATGAAAATATGCTAAGAAAATACTGGGCGAAAAGTTTTGTTTCTGAGAGTTTGCCATTACTGCTTGATGGCTCGGAAAAGGCAAAACTCGAGAGAAATTCAGTTATATTTTCAATCAATTTTCCGAAAGACATGACGTTCATGGTGCTTCAAAAAGAAAATGTAACTAATAAATCAGCCTGTGTATTGGTGGCTGGTGTGTCTGAGGAAAATACGCCGTTGATATTCAACGTGGCGTACACGATGGAAGATGATAAATGGCTTATAAAGAAAGTTCATGGGGCTTTCTTGAGAGCGTCTGAGTCATACCCAAGCCAGCCGGATTGTTCTCCAACGGCACCATAAAACGTAACAAAGCAAATCACTGGTAGTAACAAGTAGAAAAAAGAGGAGTAACAGACTTATGTCGATGGACGACCGCGACGGTCTCATCTGGCTGGATGGCGAAATGGTGCCTTGGCGCGAGGCCAAGGTACACGTACTGACTCACACCCTGCACTACGGCATGGGCGTGTTCGAGGGCGTGCGCGCCTACCACACCGAGACCCAGGACACGGCCATCTTCCGCCTGCAGGAACACACCGACCGCCTGTTCCGCTCGGCGAAGATCCTCAACATGCCCATGCCCTTCGACAAGGCAACGATCAACGAGGCCCAGCTGGCCGTGGTGCGCGAGAACCATCTCGACACCGCCTATCTGCGGCCGATGGTGTTTTACGGCTCCGAGGGCATGGGTCTGCGCGCCGATAACCTCAAGGCTCACGTCGTGGTGGCGGCCTGGGAATGGGGCTCCTACCTGGGCGCCGACGGCATGGAGAAGGGCATCCGCATCAAGACCTCGTCCTTCACCCGTCATCACGTCAACGTGACCATGTGCAAGGCCAAGTCCAACGGCAACTACATCAACTCCATCATGGCCCTGCAGGAGGCCATGACCGACGGCTACGACGAGGCCCTGCTGCTGGATGTGGACGGCTTCGTCGCCGAGGGCAGTGGTGAGAACATCTTCGTGGTGCGCAACGGCGTGCTCTACACCCCCGAGCTGACCTCGGCGCTGGAGGGCATCACCCGCGAGACCATCATGACCCTGGCCGCCGAACTGGGTCTGAAGGTGGTGGAGAAACGCATCACCCGCGACGAGGTGTATGTCGCCGACGAGGCCTTCTTCACCGGCACCGCCGCCGAGGTGACGCCGATCCGCGAGCTGGACAATCGCCCCATCGGCAATGGCGGCCGCGGCCCCATCACCGAGCAGCTGCAGACCCTGTACTTCGACGTGGTGCACGGACGTCACAGCCAGCATCGAGAATGGCTAACAGCGGTCGGTAAATGAGAGAGACTGTGGGAGCGGCTTCAGCCGCGAAGAAGGCCGGCCTCCTTCGCGGCTAAAGCCGCTCCCACATTAGAATATAGGTTGGGATTCGTGCTTTACTTCAACCTAGATTAATCGGTTGAACGGCCTGCCCAGTGGTTCTGAGTGTTCGACTGACGTAGCAAAAAAAATGAGTTAATGGCCTTGTTCCTTAACGAGTTTTTTTGCATAGTCACGACTGCATGGATGCAGAAGGTAGGGCAATGCATGGAGCAATTGCCGAGGCGGGCTCTCAGAGCTGCTGGGCAGGTCGTAGCGTCCTCACCCTGCAGGTGAAGTCTGGCTTTCAGGTGAATTCGTTGATGACCATACACTTAGACTTACCTCGAAGCGGTCAACTGATTAATCTAGGTTCAACCCACGAACAACAGAGAGGCGACCATGTTACAAGCCCAGCAGACCATCGAGCCCAACGCACAGCACCGCTATGAAGTCACCCGCGCGGACCTGCCCCTGCACTGTCCCATGGACGGCATGAGCCTGTGGAATTCACACCCGCGTGTGTTCCTGCCCATCGAACGGACCGGCGGCAAGGCCAAGTGCCCCTACTGCGGTGCGGAATACGTGCTGAAGGACGACTGACATGTCCATCGACGTGCCGGCCGCCATCGCGGCGCACCGCGAGGCCATCGACTTCGTCGCCGGACTGGCCGACGAGCTGAGCGACGTTGCGGCGCAAATTCAGGCCACCTTCGAGCAGGGCGGCACGGTGTTCGTGTGCGGCAATGGCGGTTCCGCCTCTGACGCCCAGCACTTCGCCGCCGAACTCACCGGGCGCTACTCCATGGATCGCCCCGGCTACCCGGCGGTGGCCCTCACCACCGATGCCTCGGCGCTCACCTCCATCGGTAACGACTACGGCTTCGAGCAGGTCTTTTCACGCCAGCTGCAGGCCCTGTCGCGCCCCGGCGACCTGCTCATCGCCATCAGTACCTCCGGCAATTCTGCCAACGTGTTGCGCGCGGTGGACTACGCCCGTGACAATGGTATCCGCACCGTCGGCCTGCTGGGCCGCGATGGCGGCCGCCTGGCGTTACGGGTGGACACGGTGTTGACCATTGGCGTCAACGCCACCGCCCGTATCCAGGAGGCGCATATCCTCATGCTGCACCTGCTGTGCGAGGCCTTCGAGTACCCGCACTGAACCCCGGCTTTCCTATTTCCTCTGCGTGTAGGAGCGGGCCATGCCCGCGATCTATTGGTAATGGGTGGGAGCGGCTTTAAGCCGCGAATAAAACTGGCTAAATATTCGCGGCTAAAGCCGCTCCCACAGGGTCAGCAGTCTTACAAAACCATCGCGGGCATGGCCCGCTCCAGTTAGTGCTCACTCGGGATCGAAGCGATAACCCAAGGCGTCGATGTCGGTCTTGAAATAGGCCGCCACACGCTCGGCGGTTTCGGCGTCGTAATAGCTGCGGAAATCCTTGCGGTCCCTGGCCTGGCGTTTGTGCGGCAGCTGTCGTGGCGCGATGCCGACGCGCCGGCAGACCTCGTCGAAGTCCGCCTGCAAATTCTCATATTTGCCGATGAAGTCCGTGATGATGTTGCCGTGCAGGTCGATGAGATAGTCCGATTGCAGCTGGATGGAGGTGTCCACGTGGTACTGGTAGGGCCGTTCCGGGTCCAGCTTCCAGCGGATGAACTGGGGGAAGTCCTCGATGTGCGCCATCACCTGTGGGCGTTCGCGGCGGATGTGGTGATAGGAACTCACCTGCAGATCCCAGGGATTGCGCACGAAGGCGAATTTGAACAGGCCGTCGAAGAACTCCACCGGCAGCATTTCTTTGGCAGCGATGATCCTGGCATGGCGCGGGAACTTGGCGCCGATGCGGTGGCCGCTGAGGTGGCTCAGCTTGCTGCAGATGAATTGTGGCAGGTAGGCGGGATCGCGCCAGCGCAGGCCCTCGAGGGCGGCGCGCACGCTGGTGCCGCCGGTCTTGGCGATGTGCACGAAGAGAAAGTTGTACTTGCGTGAGAGCAGCATGGCGGAACGGGTGTGACTGAAAGGAGTGGGATTATACGTGGCCGGCCGCCATTGCCCCACTGAAAATCAGGGGGTGGCTGAAATCCGCCAATCAAGAACGTTTGCCGCTGAGGCACGGAGAACACAGAGAAGGACGGGTGATGCCGCTCAGTGGTGTCGGTGGTCTTGTGGCGCAGAGCGCCACGGGATGTGTTACACCGCAGAGCGGTGTAACAAGTTCTATTCACCCCAAAGACGCGGAGGACGTGGCGTCAAACAATTTTTTCTCTGTGTGCTCCGTGCCTCTGTGGCGAAGAAGTTTTTGGCCCTTACGCTTCCGACGGTTGTGCCTGCCGCGGCAGGCCGAGGATGTCGAGGTATTCGTCGGCGCTGTGTGCTACGGCAAAGTCGGTCACGGCCGCCTGTATGGTCTCGGCACTGGGTGGATTGGCCAGGGTGTCGATAATGGCCTGGCCGAGGGCGTCGGCGTCACCCATTGGCACCAGTGGACCGAAGCGTCCGTCCTGCAAGGTCTCACGCGGACCGCTGGGGCAGTCGGTGGACACTACCGGCGTGCCGCAGGCCATGGCCTCGGTGAGCACGTTGGGTGAGCCTTCCCAGCGTGAGGAGAGTACGAACAGGCCGGCCTGACGCATCCAGGCGTAGGGATTGGCGGCGAAGCCGGGCAGGTCCACGTCGTTGGCCACGCCCAGTTCGGCGGCCTGGGCCAGCAGTTCGTCGCGCTGGCCGCCGTCGCCGAGGATGATGAGTCGGCAGGGGCGTTGGGCGCGGGCCTGGGCGAAGGCGCGGATCAGGGTGGGGAAGTCCTTCTGCCGGGTGAGACGGCCGGCGCCGAGAATCACTGGCGCCTCGCCCTCGGCAAGCCAGGGGTGGTCGAGCGGCGCTTCGGCCAGGGCCAGCAGGCGCGGAGTGATCACCGGATTGTGCGCCACGCTGATGCGCCCGGGCGGCAGACCGGTGATCCGCGCCGTGTCCTTGGCCACGCCGTGGGAGACGGCGATGATGCGCTCGGCCATGCGATAGCTCCAGCGCATGGGCAGGGTGCGCGTGACACGCTTCAGCCAGCCGCGCCCGGCCAGCGCCGCGGACAGATTGGTGCCCAGGCGGATGGCGATGCGTGTGTCCACGCCGGCCAAGCGTCGTGCCCACAGGGCCGCGCGGCCGGCGCGGTCCTTGGCCACCAGCAGTACCGGCGGGCGGTTGCGGTGCAGCCAGCGGGCCAGGGGCAGGACGCTGGCCAGGGTGTGCTTCACGCCCAGGCGGATCACGTTGACCCCCTCGGGGAGTTCGCGCAGGTGTTCACCTTCGGCGCGGATCAGCAGCAAATCGACGCCATAGCCGCGACGCGCAAACTCCTCCACCAGATTCAGCACCATGCGCTCCACGCCGCCAGCGCCGGAGAAGGAGATGAGCACGGCGATGCGGGGGAGGGTCATGTGCCGGCCCTCGCAAGGAAACGCGGAGGACGCAGAGGCGCAAAGGGCGCAGAGAAAAACGAAAAAATATCTTTGTGGTTTTTGCGGTGAAGGACATTTGTCGGGGCTGCGGCGGTGGGTGGTGCCCAGCCTGTGGTTTTCCCCTGTGGGAACGGCTTCAGCCGTGATGATCTTCGCAGGTGCTGTTTCGCGGCTGAAGCCGCGCCCGCAGAGGGTAGGTTGGGGTGAGCCCGCGAACCCCAGCGGAAAATGCCATGGAAGCTTGTTGGGGTTCGTTCCTCACCCCAACCTACGGAATTTGTAGGGTGGGCATTGCCCACCGGCAAGGGGCGGGTGAGGTAATCGGTGGGTGGTGCCCACCCTACAGGATCCGCGATATACAGCCAGCTGGTCATCAACTAATCCACTCCAGCGGATCCTCTTCCGCCGCCGGCACCCGTCCCGGCTCCTCGACGAACAGCCGGTGCCAGATGGCGAACTGCATCAGCCCCCAGATCTCGCGGCTGGCGTCCTTGCCGGCCTTTTGCGCGGCCAGCATTTCGCGCACGCCCTCGGCGCGGAACCACTGGCGGATGGCGGGGTTGCGCGGCAGTTTCTCGGCCAATCCGGCGAGAAAGTCGCCTTGCAGCCAGTCGCCCACCGGCACATGGAAGCCACGTTTCTTGCGGTACAGGTGATCGTGGGGCAGGTATTGCTCGGCCCAGCGCTTGAGGAACAGCTTGCCCTGGCCGGGCCTGATCTTCAGCTCGCTCGGCAGCGACAGGCCGAACTCGACGATGCGATGGTCGAGAAACGGCACCCGTCCCTCCAGGCCGAAGCCCATCAGCATGCGGTCGGCCTTGACCAGCAGATTGTCGGGCAGGGCGGTGGTGAGATCGACGTACTGGCTGCGTTGTACGTCATCCCAAGCCTGTGGCGTGGCTTGCCAGGCGTTGATGAAAGGCTCGCGTACGGCTGCCGTCGCCGCCTGCAACTCGCTGCCGAAGACCCGCTCCGGCCAGGGCTTGCGCCAGTGGCCGCGGGTACGGAAACCGCCGGAGCCGGGGGCGATCAGGTTCTTCGCCCAGCGCTGCAGGGGGGACTTGCGATAGCGGCCGTAGCCGGCGAATACCTCGTCGCCGCCTTCACCGGTGAACACCACTTTCACTTCCCGGCTGGCGTGCTGGGCGAGGATGTCGGTGGGCAGGCTGGCGTAGTCGCGCATCAGATCATCGGATGCCCACACCGTGTGCACCAGGCGCCGGAAGACCGCCTGCTGGTCGAGCTTGAGCGCCGTGTGTTCGGTGCGGAACTGTTGTGCCATACGTTCGGCGTCGTCCAGTTCGTCGTGCTGGCGCGCACCATTAAAACCCACGGAGAAGCTGCGGATGGGTTTGTCCTGGTAGCGATCGAGCATGGCCAGGAGGATGGCGGAGTCGACGCCACCGGAGAGGAACAGGCCAAAAGGCACGTCCGAGCGCATGTGCTCGTGCATGGCGCTGTCCATCAGCTCGTCGAATTCACGTGCCGCCTCCTCGAAGCTGCACTGGCGGGGCTCCATGTCCAGCGCCGACCAGTAGCGCCAGCGTTCCGTGCGGCCATTGGCGTCGATGCGCAGGGCGGTGCCCGGCGGCAGGCGGCGGATGCCCTCGAAGATGGTTTCCTCGCCGCTGTTGAACTGGCTTTGCAGGTACTGCACCAGGGCGCGCGGGTTGATGGCCGGCGGCGTCGGCAGCAGGGCCAGCAGGGCCTTGATTTCCGAGGCGAAGGCGATGCCGTCGGCGGTCTCGGCATAGAACAGCGGCTTGATGCCGAGGCGGTCGCGGGCCAGGGTCAGGGTGCCTTCGCGCTCGTTATGCAGGGCGAAGGCGAACATGCCACGCAGTCGGGGAAGGAAGTCGCGGTCGTGCGCGGCGTAGGCCTGGAGGATGGTCTCGCAGTCGGAATGGGTGGCGAAGCGGTGTCCGTCCGCCTCCAGCTCGGCGCGCAGTTCGACGAAGTTGTAGATCTCGCCGTTGGCCACCAGGGCCAGGCCACGCTGGTCGTCGAACAGCGGCTGGTGACCGCCCTCGAGGTCGATGATGGACAGCCGCATGTGCGCCAGGCCCAGGCCGCCACGGAGATACACGCCCGTGTCGTCCGGGCCGCGATGGCGCAGGGTGGCGGCCATGCGTTGCAGACGCTCGGCGGCGTCGGGGTGGGGGTGGCGGTGATAGAAGCCGGCGATGCCGCACATGGGGATTACTCCGGGTTGCTGGCGCGCAGGGGCAGGCCCAGGGCGCGCAGGTAACAGTCGGTGCTGTTTTCAATGGTATAGGGTTGGGCCGCCTGGCGCAGGTGGTCGGGATCGGCCGGCACGTCCAGGCTTTTTGCCATGGCGCGGGCCATGGCCTGGTGATCGTCCACCGGCACCAACTCGCCATATTCCCCGTCGGCGAGGATCTCGCGCGGGCCGCTGGGGCAGTCGGTGGAGACCACCGGCGTGCCCATGGCCAGGGCCTCGATGAGTACGAAGCCCAGCCCTTCCCAGCGCGAGGCGAAGGCGAACAGGTCGGCGTGGGCCATGAAGGCGAAGGGGTTGGGCTGGAAGCCGGCGAAGTCCACCGCGTCGGCGATGCCCAACTCGGCGGCCAGCCGCTCCAACTCCGTCTGCAGCTTGCCGCGACCGAGGATCAGCAGACGGGCCGGGTGCTGGCCGTGCAGGGTGGCGAAGGCGCGCAGCAGCACGTCGTAGCCCTTGCGCTGGCCCAGCTCGCCGACGCTGAGGACGATGGGCGGGCCGTGGTCGTGGAACCAGGGGTGCTCCGGGCGCGGCTGGGCGGTGTGCAGCAGTGCGTCGGGGACCACCGGGCTGGGCACCACCTCGATGTGCTTGCGCGCCAGGCCGGTGTAATCGGCCATGTCATCGGCGACGCCGCGCGAGGTGACGATGACCCGGTCGGCGAAGGGGTAGAGGCGTCCCATGGAAGTGCGCTGCAGCCAGCGTTCGAAGGCGCCGCGGTGGGCCAGGTCGATGGAGATGGTGGTGCCGGAGCTGAGCACCAGGCGGGTCGGTACGCGGGCCAGGGCGCGCGCCAGCAGGGCGGTGCGGTTGACCCGGTCCTTGTCGGCCAGCATGGCCGCCGGGCGCTCGCGGCGCAGGTAGCGCACGATGGCCGGCAGGCAGGT
>JAJRWE010000191.1 GCA_024276955.1 Gammaproteobacteria bacterium | reverse complement strand
TAAGGACTAAGGACTAAGGACTAAGGACTAAGGACTAAGGACTAAGGACTAAGGACTAAGGACTAAGGACTAAGGACTAAGGACTAAGGACTAAGGACTAAGGACTAAGGACTAAGGACTAAGGACTAAGGACTAAGGACTGAGGACTGAGGACTGAGAAACAAGACAAAATCCACGCCTTAGTCCTTTGTTTCAATCGTGCGAGAAACCCATGAACAATAGCCGCAACATCCCAGTGATCACCATCGACGGTCCCACCGCCTCCGGCAAGGGCACCATCACGCGCCTGCTGGCGCAGCGCCTGGGCTGGCACATCCTCGACAGCGGCGCCCTGTACCGGCTGGTGGCGTTGGCGGCGCGCAAGCACAGTATTTCCTTGGACGATGCCGAGAGCCTGCAGCCGCTGGCGGCCCATCTGGACGTGGAATTCGTCATCGACGAGGATAGCGGTGAAATTATCACTCTGCTGGAAGGGGAAGATGTGACCCAGGATCTGCGTACCGAGACCTGCGGCAATGATGCCTCACGGGTGGCGCAGATACCGGCGGTGCGCGAGGCCCTGCTGGCGCGTCAGCGGGCCTTCCGCGAGGCGCCCGGGCTGGTGGCCGACGGGCGTGATATGGGCACGGTGGTCTTCCCGGATGCGGTGCTCAAGATCTTCCTCACCGCGAGCGCCGAAGAACGCGCCCGCAGACGCTATAACCAGTTGAAAGACAAGGGTTTGGGTGTTACCATGCGCGGTCTTTTAGACGAGATTGCCGAGCGCGATGCACGTGATCGTGAGCGGACGGCCTCGCCGCTGGTGGCCGCCGAGGATGCGGTTCAGCTGGATACCTCCGAGCTCACCATCGACGAAGTCGTGGATCGTTTGTGGTCGCTTTGTCAGGTTCGCCTGAACTAGCCTGCACTGAACTCCCGATTAATCTAGGAGAACGCAGTTGCCGCCGGTGCGGTCTGCGTCTTGCTGTCTGGCCCGTGTGCCGGGCCGTAAACTGAAGCAAAGGTGCCTGTTCTGCAGGCGTAAATTCACTAAAACCGCCATCTGTTTCACGTTAGCCAGCTCTGGTGAAGGCGTGTTCAGATTGGTTTGAAAAACATGTCGTTTCCGGCTTCTCCGGCCTGGGACGTCAAGGATAGAAAAGCGATGAGCGCAACGAGCGAAAGCTTTGCCGAATTATTTGAAGAAAGTCTCTCCCGTACCGAGATGCGTCCCGGTTCCATTCTGACCGGTACCGTGGTCGATGTGACCCCCGATTTCGTGGTGGTCAATGCCGGCCTGAAGTCAGAAGGCATTATCCCTGTTGATGAGTTCCGTAATCACGAGGGAGAGATCGAAGTAAAGCCGGGCGACGAAGTCGAAGTTGCCCTGGAATACGTTGAAGACGGTTTTGGTGAAACCCGTCTGTCCCGTGAAAAGGCCCTGCGCGCCCGTTCCTGGCGTGTGCTGGAAGCCGCTTTCGACGCTGGCGAGACCGTTACCGGTATCATCAACGGCAAGGTGAAGGGTGGTTTCACGGTGGAACTGAACGAAATCCGTGCCTTCCTGCCGGGTTCCCTGGTCGATGTCCGTCCCGTGCGCGACACCACCTACCTGGAAGGCAAGGAACTGGAATTCAAGGTCATCAAGCTCGACCAGAAGCGCAACAATGTGGTTGTATCGCGCCGCGCCGTGGTGGAGGCCGAGTCCTCCGAAGAGCGCGAAGCGTTGATCGCCAGCCTGCAGGAAGGTCAGACCCTCAAGGGTATCGTCAAGAACCTCACCGACTACGGTGCATTTATCGACCTGGGCGGTATCGACGGCCTGCTGCATATTACCGACATGTCCTGGAAGCGTATCAAGCACCCCAGCGAGATCGTGGAAGTGGGCGATGAGATTGACGTCAAGGTGCTCAAGTTCGACCGCGAACGCACCCGCGTTTCCCTCGGCCTGAAGCAGATGGGTGAGGATCCCTGGGAAGATATTGCACGTCGCTACCCGGTCAGCTCACGTCTGTTCGGCAAGGTCACCAACCTCACCGACTACGGCTGCTTCGTGGAGATCGAAGAAGGCGTCGAAGGTCTGGTGCACGTATCCGAAATGGATTGGACCAACAAAAACGTGGCCCCCAACAAAATCGTCCAGGTTGGCGATGAAGTGGAAGTCACAGTCCTCGACATCGATCCCGAGCGTCGTCGCATCTCCCTGGGCATGAAGCAGTGCAAGCCCAATCCGTGGGACGAGTTCTCTGCCATGCACAACAAGGGTGACAAGATCGTCGGTACCATCAAGTCGATCACCGACTTCGGTATCTTCATCGGTCTGGATGGTGGCATCGACGGCCTGGTGCACATGTCCGATATCGCCTGGAACATGACCGACGAAGAGGCGATTCGCAACTTCAAGAAGGGTGATGAACTGGAGACGACGGTGCTGGCGATTGACCCCGAACGTGAGCGTATCTCGCTGGGCGTCAAGCAGCTGGAACAGGATCCCTTCAGCAACTATCTGGCCGATCACCCCAAGGGCACTATCGTCAAGGGTATGATCACCGAAGTGGACGTCAAGGGCGCCGTGATTCAGCTGGCCGAAGGCATCGAAGGTTATCTGCGGGCTTCTGAGCTTGCGCGTGACCGTGTAGAAGACGCGCGTACGATGCTGAAGGAAGGTGAAGAGATCGAGGCCAAGTTCATTGGTGTCGATCGCAAGAACCGTACCCTGAATCTGTCCATCAAGGCCAAGGATGACGCCGATGAAGTCGCCGCGGTTCAGGATTACAGCCGTAACCAGCCGAGCGTGGGTGCAACCACTCTGGGTGATCTGCTGAAGGAACAGATGGAAAGCAACAAGTCGTAATCCGTGATCCATCAAGCTTATATTGATGGACCACTCGCGGCAGTCAGCGAGGGGCTGGTTATCCGGCCTCTCGTTATCTGATTATCTAGACAGGCTGTTGAAAAGAGTTGCTTTTCGGTAGAATAAAAAACGGGCAAGTCTTTGATTTTTCAATAACCTGCTAAGAGTCTCGAGTAAAGCTATTCTGGGTATGGGTAACGTGAAGGGAGGGCTGAGTAGATGACCAAATCGGAGTTGATTGAACGTATTGCATGCAAGCAGCCCCATTTGCCGTATAAAGACGTCGAGCTTTCAGTGAAGACGTTGATCGAGCAGATGGCACAGAATTTGTCGACGGGGCAGCGGATCGAGATTCGCGGCTTCGGCAGCTTTTCACTGCATTTTCGGCCGCCACGCATCGGCCGGAATCCGAAGACGGGTGAAGCGGTTGCTCTGTCGGGCAAGTATGTTCCGCACTTCAAACCCGGTAAGGAATTGCGCGAGCGAGTAAATGGTAATAACGGCAGCAATAGCTAGTACACCGTCAAGGTTATTTTGACGGGTTCAGCGTTACAGTGGCGCTTCGCAATAAGGCACAGCTTGCAGGCAATGGCCGTCGTAGTCCTTGTCAAAAGCTGTAACGCCGTGGCGGAGTGCCACTGTAACGCCCGAAGGGTTGATCTGTCAGCACCCATGGCGGTGTTACGCCTCTTGCAAAGGGCTACGGCCATTTGCTACGAGACGTGCCTTGCCATGAGCACTGACAGATCAACTGAACCTGTCAAAATAACCTTGACGGCGTACTAGTAGTATCCGGCTGTGCGTAACCTGCACAAGTCGCCAATAGAGAAAACGGTATTTGCGCAAGGCTGATGCCGTTTTTTTTTGCCCAGAATGACGGCCCTGATCTCAGGTATTATTGCTCTAATAGTTTGAAAATAATGAACGGGTGTAACTGATATGAAACGAATCATTTTTCTGGTGGTATTTTTGCTTGTCCTGGTTGTTGGCCTCAGCTTTGCGCTGATGAATGCCGAGACGGTCATGCTCAGTTACTATTTCGGCACTCTTTCGGCACCGTTGTCGATTGTTGTTGTGGTTTCCCTTGCCGTTGGCGCCTTGCTTGGCGTGTTGGCCTGTATGGGTATGGCGCTGGGGCTAAAACAGGAAATCGCCCGTTTGCGTCGCAGTGCTAAAGTTGCGGAAAAAGAGCTAGAGAATCTCCGTTCATTACCCTTAAAGGACAAGCATTGAGTCTGCAGATGACACTGCTGTTTTTCCTTTTGCCGGTGGCATTTTTGTCCGGCTGGTGGATGGGAAGGCGTAATAGAAGACGATTAGAAATGCATACTGAGGAGTTTTCCTCGGGCTATTTCAAGGGGCTGAACTATTTGCTCAATGAGCAGCAGGACAAGGCCATTGATGTCTTTGTACAGATGCTGGAAGTCGATAGCGAAACGGTGGAGACCCACCTTGCGCTGGGAAATCTTTTTCGCCGCCGGGGAGAAAGTGATCGCGCCATCCGTATCCATCAAAACCTCATCGCCCGCCCTACGCTGAGCAAAGACCAGCGCGCACGAGCATTGTTGGAGGTGGGTCAGGATTATCTGCGCGCAGGCATGTTAGGGCGTGCAGAGTCACTTTTTCTGGAGCTTATGGAACAGGGTCTGTATCAGTGTGATGCATTGGAAAGACTGCTGGATATTTACCAACAGGAAAAAGAGTGGAACAAGGCTATTGATGCGGCAAGGCGCATTGAGCGCAGTGGTGGTCAACGGATGGGTGTTCTGATCGCCCACTTTTATTGTGAGCAGGCGGAGGCGTGGCGGCAGAAAGGCGATATAAAGTCGGCGTTAAAATGTCTCAAGCAGGCCCTGGTTTCCGATAATAATTCTGTTCGTGCAAGTTTGTTGAAGGCAGGAATTGAACAGCAGATGGGGCGCCACAAGCTGGCTATAAAGACACTCAGCCAAGTGGAACAGCAGGATGCGGATTTCATTCCTGAGGCCGTGCCGCTTTTGCTGCAGAGCTATAATGCGCTGGGACAAAAGCATAAAGGAGAACGTTATCTGCGCCAACTCCTGGAAAAATATGGTGGCATTACCCCTTTGCTGGCGGTTGTGGATTTGGTGCGGGAAGGGCAGGGTGAGCAGGATGCAACCGGATTGGTCATCCAATATCTGCGTAAACGGCCGTCGGTCAGGGGGCTGGATAGGCTCATTGAGCTGCAGCTGGAAAGCGGCCAGGGCGAACTGCATGAAAACCTCCTTATTCTGAAGGAACTCGCGGATAAGCTGTTGCAGGAAAAGACACCTTATCGCTGTCGTAACTGTGGTTTTGGATCAAAGGCCCTGTGCTGGCAGTGTCCGGGCTGTAAGCAGTGGAATACTACCCGTCCGGTTCAGGGTGTATCGGGTGAATAAGGAACATGCACGTTCCAAGTTCGATGTGCGGTTTTGAGAATGTTTGCAGGGAGTTGACGGATGGCTGAGATGACAGACCCGCGGGTAATCGTGGCCCTGGATTTTTCTGAAGCTGCACAGGCGCTGGCCCTGGTGGAGTATCTGGATCCTGCACAGTGCCGTTTAAAGGTCGGCAAGGAGCTGTTTACCCGCAGCGGGCCGGTGCTGGTTGAGGCGCTGCAGGAAAAGGGTTTTGAGATTTTTCTTGATCTCAAGTTTCATGATATTCCCAATACTGTCGCCAAGGCTTGCAAGGCCGCGGCCGATCTTGGCGTGTGGATGGTCAATGTGCACGCAATGGGCGGACGAAAAATGATGGAGGCTGCACGGGAGGCGGTTGCGTCAACCCCACATCGGCCCCGACTGATTGCCGTGACGGTGTTGACCAGTATGGGTGACGCAGACCTGGCTGAAATTGGTTTGCAGGGGAGTCCAGAAGATAATGTGCGACGTCTGGCCGGGCTCGCGGAATCGGCTGGGCTGGACGGGGTCGTCTGTTCACCTCGGGAAGTGGACATGCTGCGCAACACCATTGACAGGAATTTTCAGCTGGTTACCCCTGGCGTGCGGCCAGTCGGCGCGGCGCTCAATGACCAGACACGGGTGGCGACGCCAGCGGATGCAATCCGCGCGGGTTCCAGTTATCTCGTTATCGGACGCCCTATTACACAGGCCGATGATCCGCGGGTGGCACTCAAGGCCATTAATGAGGGAATATTACCACTGCTTTCGCATTGATTTCTCTGGTCCGTTTGTCCTAGGATTATCTCCGTAACATCTAATGGACTAATCCTGAAAGGAGTCAGAAATGCGTAAAGTCACTCGAGTTGCTATCGTCCTGTTGTTTCTCTTTACTTCCTGGGGAGCCCTTGCCGGATCGTTGAACATCAATGCCGCCGATGCCACGGAAATCGCACAGGTCATGGATGGTGTCGGTCAAGCCAAGGCTGAAGCCATTGTCGCCCATCGCAAGACACATGGTAATTTCAAAAACATTGAAGACCTGGCCAAGGTTAAGGGAATTGGCAAAAAGACAGTGGAAAAAAATCGTTCGAAGCTGACGATTGGGCATTCGGCCAAATAACTGCTGATTGCCAGAAAAGCGCTGCCCGGGATCGTCTCTGTGACGTTCCCGGGCAGCGCTTTCTTACTTGTCCATCATAAGGTTAAAACCACCGCCTTTAGGCGGTCAGATTTATCGGTGGTGATGCCGGGTGGCAGGAGTGCCGCTGGGTTGTTGGAGGTGGGGTGTGATGGAAAGGTATTTCGGTCGTCCGTGTAGGATGCTGGTGAGCGGTAGCGAACCGCATCGTTCGGGTGTTGGCACGATTACCCCCCCCGTAGGTTGGGCAAAGGAGCGCTAGCGACGTGCCCAACATTTCCATGCATCCTGGGCCAAGAGAAGAGGGAATCAATTGTGAAAGACACCCCCCGTAGGTTGGTGGTTGTTGAGTTTGGCGCCGCCCCTGTTTCCTACCGCTGGAAGTTGTCGAGTGCTACAATCAACCGCTTTATTCGTCATTCGGGTGCAAGCCGGAATCCAGGGAAATGGTGACAACAGTTAGTTTGGTTCTGAATCCCGGCCTCGGCTTTAGCATCCTGAGCATCCTGCGTCGCCCTACCACCTACATCCATGTAGGCGTGTGCTGGGATGACGGTAGAATCAGGTTTAAGTCTAAGTGCCGTTCGTACTCCACAGTCTGAATAATCTTACAAAGCCCTTAAAAAAATTATGAAAATATTACCTGTCATCCTGTCTGGCGGATCGGGAAGCCGCCTCTGGCCCCTGTCTCGAGAACAGTATCCCAAACAATTGATCTCATTTAACAGTGAAGGCAGCCTGCTGCAGGAAACGGTTCTCAGACTGGATGGTTTAAGTGCCGACCTTGCAGCCCCCATGCTGGTCTGTAATGAAAACCACCGATTTCTGGTGGCGGAACAACTCCTGGAAATTGATCATGAAGCCTCGGCGATCCTGCTTGAACCCGTGGGACGAAATACGGCGCCAGCGCTGACCATTGCCGCCATGTACCGCCTCCAAGAGGACGGTGATGCTATTCTGCTGGTGATGCCGGCCGATCATGTTGTGCGCCTGACAGGGCCTTTCCATGCGGCGATTAATGAGGCCGTCACCCTTGCCGAGTCCGGTGCGCTGGTTACCTTCGGCATCGTGCCGACTCATGGCGAAACGGGTTTTGGCTATATTCGCAAGGGCAAGCCGCTCGATGGGCAGAGAAATGCGGCAGAGATTGCCGAGTTTGTCGAAAAACCGGATAAGCAGACAGCCGATGACTATGTCGCTTCCGGTGACTACCTGTGGAACAGCGGGATGTTCGTCATGAAGGCCTCGGTCTGGCTGAAACAGATCGAGACTTATCAGCCAGCTATGGCCGCAGCCTGCCGGAAGGCACTCCAGGACAAGGTGCAGGATCTCGATTTTTGTCGTCTGGATCGAACCGCCTTTGAGGCCTGCCCCAGCGAGTCCATCGACTATGCGGTTATGGAGAAACTGGGCGATGATGGCCGAAGTGACGGAGGGCCGCAGGGCATTGTCGTGCCGCTGGATGCCGGGTGGTCTGATCTCGGGGCCTGGCCCGCCATCTGGGAAGTCTGCGAACGCGATGAGTGCGGCAATATGATCAAGGGTGATGTGCTGACCCATGACACCAGGAATACGCTCATTCATGCAGAGCACCGCCTGGTCGCCAGCGTCGGGCTTGATGACTTGCTGGTGGTTGAAACGGCCGATGCCGTGTTGGTGGCAAATAAGTCACATGCGCAGGATGTCAAAAAGATCGTCGAGCAGCTGAAGCTCGATGGCCGCTCCGAGAGTCTGGTGCATCGGCGGGTGTATCGTCCGTGGGGTTCCTATGAGGGGATCGACGCCGGGGACCGCTTTCAGGTAAAACGCATTGTCGTCAAGCCCGGTGCGGCCCTGTCCCTGCAAATGCACCATCATCGCGCAGAGCACTGGATTGTCGTCAAGGGGACGGCGCGTGTGACCTGTGGCGACGAAACCTTCCTGCTGAGCGAAAATCAATCGACCTATATCCCCATTGGCGAGAAGCACCGGCTGGAGAATCCGGGGACGGTCGTGCTGGAGATCATCGAGGTACAGTCCGGCAGTTATCTGGGCGAAGATGATATTGTCCGCTTCGAGGATCAGTACGGCCGCAGTGACTAAGATTAACGATTGCCGGGAGCGGGTTGTGCGGATAAAATCGGTCGGCTTGTGCGCCTGTATGAACTAATTTCAAAGGAAAGTCATGGCTAATTCACACCTTTTTACCTCTGAGTCTGTGTCCGAGGGACACCCGGACAAGGTTGCAGATCAGATTTCCGACGCCATTCTGGACGCCATCTTCGAGCAGGATCCCGCTGCCCGTGTGGCCTGCGAGACCCTGGTCAATACCGGCATGGTGGTTATCGCCGGTGAAATCACCACCGAGGCCTGGGTCGACATGCAGGACGTGGTGCGTCAGACCGTCAAGCGTATCGGCTACAACAACTCGGACATGGGTTTCGATTGGGAATCCTGCGCGGTGCTCACCTCCATCGACAAGCAGTCGGCGGATATTGCCATGGGCGTCGATGAAAGTGAGGCTCATGAACAGGGTGCCGGAGACCAGGGACTGATGTTCGGCTATGCCAGCAACGAGACGGATGTTCTCATGCCTGCGCCGATCACCTACGCTCATCGGTTGGTACAGCGTCAGGCGGAAGTGCGCAAGAGCGGCACGCTGCCCTGGCTGCGTCCGGACGCCAAGAGCCAGGTGACCTTCCGCTACGAAGACAACAAGCCGGTCGGCATCGAGGCCGTGGTGCTTTCCACTCAGCACACGCCCGATATCACGACCGAGGCGCTGCGTGAGGCGGTGATGGACGAGATCATCCTGCCTGTGCTGCCCAAGGAGTGGCTCAATGGCGATACCCAGTTTCACATCAACCCGACCGGGCGCTTTGTGATTGGTGGCCCCGTCGGCGATTGCGGCCTGACCGGGCGCAAGATCATCGTTGATACCTACGGCGGCATGGCCCGTCATGGTGGCGGCGCCTTTTCCGGCAAGGACCCCTCCAAGGTGGATCGTTCCGCCGCCTACGCCAGTCGCTACGTGGCGAAAAATATCGTCGCCGCCGGGCTGGCGGATCGTTGCGAGATTCAGGTTTCCTACGCCATCGGCGTGGCCGAACCCACCTCCATCAGTGTGGAGACCTTCGGTACGGGCAAGCTGGCCGAAAGCCGTATCGTCGAACTGATACGCGAGCACTTCGACCTGCGTCCGCGCGGCCTGGTGACGATGCTCAATCTACTGCGTCCCATCTACGGCCCGACCGCCGCATACGGTCACTTTGGCCGCGAG
>JAJRWE010000018.1 GCA_024276955.1 Gammaproteobacteria bacterium | reverse complement strand
GGTGATGCTCCCGTCCCGCTCTGACCCCCCTCTTGCGCGTCTGGTTTCAGCCGCCATCGCGGTGTTGTTGCATCAGCATTGGGATGACGGCGGTATAGCGGTTATTACTGAACCCAACAGGCGATGAATAACGATAAACAGTACATGGCCACATTGCGGATAGATGGCCCTTTGCTGCGTTGTGGTGGGGACTGGACGGTTAACCGAATGTCGGCGCTTGAGTTGTGGCTCAAGCAGGCGCGCTTGCCCGAGGGGCGAATCCGGATTGACCTGAGCGAGGTGCGGCACATTGACACCGGCGGTGCCTGGCTATTGCAGCGGCTCATGTTGACGCTGGAGCAGCGGCAGCAATCGGTGGATATCCGTGGCCTGTCGGCAGAGGCTCGTGGCTTGCTGGAACTGGTGCGCGATACTGCGATGACACCCGAAAGTGTGCCCCATCCCCACCATTCCGGCGTGTTTGAGGATTTGGGTCGCAGCAGTCTGGAGCGTGCCCGGCAAGGCATGGGCCTGCTGGCATTTATCGGCGAGATGGCAGGCGTTTGGCTGGGCCAGCTGCGCCGCCCGACCCGAATACGTTGGCGCGAGATTGCCCATGAACTGGGGGAGGCCGGCTACAAGGCGCTCGGCATCGTCGGTCTGCTCTCCTTCCTGCTCGGTGTCGTGATTGCCTATCAGGGGGGCGTGCAGTTGCGTCAGTATGCCGCCAGCCTGTTTGTCGCTGACCTGGTAGGCTTGTCGATGGTGCGTGAACTGGCGCCGCTGATAACGGCGATCATTGTCGCCGGCCGCAGTGGTTCGGCCTATACCGCGCAGATAGGCACCATGCAGGTCACCGAAGAGGTGGATGCCCTACGCAGCATGGGTATAGCCCCGGTGGAACTATTGGTATTGCCCAAGCTGCTGGCGTTGATCATCGCGCTGCCGCTGCTGACGGTGTATGCAGACATTATGGGATGCCTGGGGGGTATGGTGATGGCCAGCGTTCAGTTGGATGTCGGTTTTTCCTCCTACATTGACCGGCTGAGTGTCGCGGTGAATGTTGAGTCCTACCTGGTGGGCATCGGCAAGGCGCCGGTATTTGCCGCCATCATTGTTACCCTGGGTTGCTACCAGGGGTGTCAGGGCGTCGGTAGCGCCGAGAGTGTGGGACGTCGGACCACCGTGAGCGTGGTGCAATCCATCATGGCAGTGATTGTGATTGATGCCGCTTTTTCCGTCGCCTTCAGTTATTTCGGGATATGAACGCGGCGGAGACAACGATGCCACGGCTGGAGTCCGTCGTAGACGTGCAGGGGATGGCTCTGCATTTTGGCCGCAAGGTGGTTTTTGAGAACCTCAACCTGTCGGTGCATCGTGGTGAGATTCTCGCCATCGTTGGCGGCAGCGGTATCGGCAAGTCGAGCCTGTTACGGGTGATGGCCATGCTGCAGTCGCCATCTGCCGGTACCGTGCGGGTACTGGGAGAGGAGGTTACGAATCTGGACATGGCGCAGACCCTGGGATTGCGCCGCCGTCTTGGTGTTCTGTTTCAAAATGGCGCATTGTTTGGTGGCATGAGTGTTTTGGAAAATGCCGGCGCTCCCCTGCGTGAGCATACGGGTTTGAGCACCACGCTGATTGACGAAATTGCCTGTGTGAAACTGGCGCTGGTTGGACTCAGTCCCGATGATGGTCTGCTCTATCCTAACCAGCTTAGTGGCGGCATGCGCAAACGGGTTGCCCTGGCGCGCGCCATTGCACTTGATCCCGAGTTATTGTTTCTCGACGAGCCCACCTCGGGTCTGGATCCCTTGAACGCGGCCGCATTCGATGAACTGATACTGGAGCTGAAATCAGCACTGGATTCCACAGTTGTCATCGTGACCCATGATATGGACTCTCTGTGGCGGGTCGCTGATCGCGTGGTATTGCTGGGCGAGACCAGCGTGCTGGCGGAAGGCACGATGGCAGAGCTGGTGCGCTCGCAAGATCCGGCCGTCATGCCGTTCTTCCAGAATCCACGCGCGCACGCGGCACAGGTATCGGCATGAATGCCAAGACCCGCTATATCTTCGTTGGCCTCTTCGTCCTGTTGCTCAGTCTGACCTTTATTGGTGGCGTTTTGTGGTTAGGTTCCGGCGGAGCGGGTCGTGCCTACGACGAGTACGTGGTGCAGATGCGGGAATCCGTCGCGGGTCTGAGTCACGATAGCGCGGTCAAATACTATGGCGTGGACGTGGGCCGGGTAGCAAAGCTTGAACTGGACCTGAGTGACACCGGACGTGTACGCCTGTTGCTGCAGATTGATAAAGACACCCCGATCCACGAGGATACCGTGGCAGCCCTGGCGATTCAGGGTCTGACCGGTCTGACCTATATCAACCTCACTGGTGGCAGTCCTCATTCACCGCTGCTGAAGACCGGCCCCGGCGAAACTTATGCGGAGATCAGGAGCCAATCCTCTGTCTGGGGCCAGTTGAGCGACAGTCTGGGCGAACTACTGAACAATCTCACCAGCGCCTCCAGGGGGCTTAATCGTTTGCTCAACGACGATAACCAGCAACATCTTGCACAGGCGCTGGCCAACCTGCATACCTTGAGCGCTGCGCTCGCCGGCCGCACGGCAAGCATGGAGGCCTCGCTCGATAACCTGGCTGGCATCGCCCACGACACCCGTGAAGCGAGCGCAAAGCTCCCGGCACTGGTGCAGCGTCTTGAACGTATGGTGGACGAGATCACTGCGGCGGGGGTCACCGTGCAGCAAGCGGTGGAGGGCCGTGACAAGGATCTGCAACGCTTTAGCGACGATACCCTGCCCAGGGCAGCGGCAATGGTCAATGAACTACAACAGGCGGCGGGAAGCTTGCGGCGCTTCAGCGAGGCATTGGAACGCAATCCCGGTATCCTGTTGCAAACGGAATCTTCGCCACCCCCCGGGCCTGGCGAGTAAGGTGACGTTCATGCTTATTTCTATTTTCACTAAGTCTGTTTTAAATAAAGCGATTTTTAGTAACCCAGGGAACCTCCACATCCGTGCTGGGTTTGTGCTGGTCGTGTTGCTGCTATTGAGCGCATGTGGCTCATCCCTGTTGACGCAGCAGACGCCGCCAGTCAGTACCTACCTGCTGGAATGGAACGATACGCAGGCAGCGCCCGCCAATGCCCAGGGGCCAAGTATCCGACTCAATTTGATAACGGCGGCAGCAGGGTTTGATGGGCCGCAGATCATCTATATCAGGACGCCCTATCAGATCGAACATTATGCCTATCATCGTTGGGTGGAAGCGCCGGCGCGTATGCTTGAGCCCTTAGTGATGCGCATGCTGGCAGGGAGCGGTCTGTTTAGTGCGGTGCTCGGCCCGGATAGCGCGGCACGAGCCGTGCTGCAACTGGATGTTGAATTGCTGCATTTGCAACAGGTATTTAGCCGCGACAGCAGTGAAGTACAGCTGGCGCTGAGCGTTGATCTGGTGAACGTCGCCCAGGCACGGCTGATCAGCAGTCAACGGCTATCAGTTACCGAACCGGTCACCGAAGCCACCCCCTACGGCAGTGTGCAGGCCGCGAACCGTGCAACAGCGCGCCTACTGATCGCTTTACGGGACTTTCTCAGCCGACTCCAGCCGTTTTCCGTTGAAGGTTAACAGTCCCTTCGTCCATCAGCGTGCAGGCCCTGGTTCACTGTAACCTGGGTAGCAGATGAAATTCCTTGCCTGAATCATCATGCCGAAGGAATTGCTCAAAAGTGCCAGTAATGTTTTTGTTAGTACAGGTACCCAAGCTGACAGAGGGGATAAATTATGACCATTGCGGACGAACGTCAGGCTACCATCGAGCAGATGGTGCAATCGGGCAAGGGTATTCTTGCCGCCGATGAGAGCCAGCCCACCATCGCCAAGCGCTTTGCGCCCATCGGCGTCGAATCAACAGAGGAAAATCACCGCGCCTATCGTGCCCTGTTGTTTACCGCACCGGGTATCGAGGAGTACATCAGCGGGGTGATCGAATTCGAAGAGACTCTCGGTCAGACGGCAGACGATGGCACAGCACTACCCGAGGTGCTGGCGCGGCGCGGCATCGTGCCCGGCGTCAAGGTGGACAAGGGCAAGGGGCCGTTGGCCCTGTCGCCGGGTGACCTTATTACCTATGGGCTTGATGGCCTGGCGGAGCGGCTGCAACAGTACAAGCAGCAGGGCGCGCGCTTTACCAAGTGGCGCGAGGTCTACCCGATTGGCAAGCACAACCCCTCGCCGCTGGGTATCAGCGCCAATGCCGAGATGCTGGCGCGCTATGCGGCGGTCTGTCAGGAGCAGGGCATGGTGCCCATCGTCGAGCCGGAGGTGCTGATGGACGGCGACCACAGCCTGGCCCGCTGCGCCGAGGTGACCGAAGCGGTGCAGAAGGCGGTCTTTCATGCCCTGCACCGTCACCACGTGGTGCTCGAACACATGGTGCTGAAACCCAACATGGTGCTGCCGGGCAAGGATTGCCCACAACAAGCCAGCGCCGAAGAGGTCGCTGCAGCCACTGTGCGAGTGCTGCGCCGCTGTGTGCCGGCGGCGGTGCCGAGCATCAATTTTCTCTCCGGCGGCCTGAGCCCGGAAGCGGCCACGGCCAATCTCAATGCCATCAACGCCGGTTTCCCGCTGGAACCCTGGCTGCTGTCATTCTCCTATGGCCGCGCCCTGCAGCAACCGGTACTGCAGGCCTGGCAGGGCAAGGCGGAAAATGTGCCGGCGGCGCAGCAGGCGCTGCTCAAGCGTGTGCGGCTGAATGGTGCGGCCCAGCGTGGTGAATATGAGGAAGCCGTGGAGGCGTCGGCTTGACGGACGAGGACGAGGTGCTTACGGGAGAGTCCCAGCCCATCGGCGTGCTGTCGCTCAATCCGGCGGTGGACATGACCTATGAAATCCCGCGCCTGCTAGAGGACCAGAAGGCCCATGCTGTAACCACCCGTTTCGATCCCGGCGGCAACGGCATCAACGTCGGCCGGGCGCTGAAGCGGCTAAATACCTGGGCGCAAAGCTATTGCGTGACCGGTGGTGAGATCGGCCAGCTGCTGCAGTGTTTGCTGCACGATCAGCTGGACTGGTTGGACCGCGAGGAGGTGGCGGGCGAGACCCGCATCAACGGCACCTTCATCGAGCTGTCGACTCGGCGGCAGTATGAGGTCAATGGCATCGGCCCCGAGATTTCACCCACCCAGCTCAATGAACTGCTGGGGCGCTTCGTTGAGTACAGCACCCAGGGGTTTGGCGTGCTGACCGGCGCCCTGCAGCGCACATTACCGCCCACCCTCTACGCCGAGCTGGCCCGGCGCATCCGTGAAGCGGGTGGCCGTGCTGTGGTGGATTCCCACGATGTGGCCCTGCGCCATGCCGTCGATGCCCGGCCCTTTCTCATCAAGCCCAATCGCTATGAGTTGGAGACATTGCTCGATCGCCCGCTCGCCAGTCTCGAAGAGGTCGCCAGCGAGGCGCGTGAATTGCAGCAGGGTGGCGTGGAATACGTCTGTGTTTCGATGGATGGCGATGGCGCCTTGCTGGTCGGCCCGGACAACAGCTATCACGCCGCTGCGCTGGAGGTGGTTGTGCGTTCCAGCGTCGGCGCCGGCGATTCCATGCTGGCGGCGTTGGTGGCGGCCTTTGCTCATGGCCAGACGGCGGTGGAGGCTCTGCGTCTGGGTATTGCCTGCGCCACTGGCACCGTCACCCAGCCGGGTACGGAGCTGTTTTCTGCCAGGGACGTGGAAAATTATCTCGGCGATGTCACGGTAGATCGCCTCGATATTTAACTTGGAGAGGTGTTGAATGTCTAACGGCAAGAAGGCTTTTTCTGTAGCTGGCATCTCGGCCTCGACGTGAATACCGAGAAAACCAGGAACTGCCCAAAACTGCAGGCTTTTGTCGAACAGGCCCGGCAATTTCCACCGTTATCGCTGGCGGTGATCAACATCGCCCCGATCTTGGTATCAAGGCGGCGATCCTGCAAAATGCCATCGACCTGGCCCGCAAGATGGGCGTGGAACAGCCCCGGGCCGCCGCGCTGTCTGCCGTGGAAGTGGTCAAACCGGCCATTGCTTCCACCATCGATGCCGCCTGTCTAAGCAAGATGGCCGAGCGATGACAAATCAAGCATGCCATCGTCGATGGTCCGCTGGCCTTCGACAATGCCATCTCCGCCGAAGCCGCACGCATCAAGCACATCAACAGCCCGGTTGCCGGCAATGTCGATATCCTGCTGGCCCCTGATCTCAACGCGGCCAACATTCTCGCAAAGGACCTGGAATATCTGGCCGGTGCCACCCTGGTCGGCATCGTCATTGGCGCCAGAGTGCCCATTCTTCTGCCATCGCGTTCCGATCCGCCGCTGGGGCCCGGCTGGTGGCCGCAGCACTGGCGGTGCACATGCACAACCGGGGTGAGAAAGCGGATGAGGGGCTGGCCTGAACATCCTTGCGGGGAACTCCATCAACAAGGCGATGCCGAATTCTCCTTTGAGCGGCGTCGCTGAGCAGATAGCAAGGGAAGATATTGTCATGCGCAAAAACGTCCGACCGGCCATTCCCACGCCGCCGCACCCGTTGCACCGGCGGGAAAAACTGCCTTGGCAAAGGCCCAAACCGTGCGAGGAAGACGAGGCGGCGCCGGCCCGGGTCGAGGCCTTGTTGCGCAGCGAAAGTTACCGGCAGGCCGACGAGGATGTGGATTTTCTTCGCCGCGACAAGAGCCGGGGCCTGCGCTTGCAACTGGACTACAGCAAGCCCCAATTGCTGCTCGAACAGCATGGCATTCATCATACCATCGTAATCTTTGGTGGCACCCGGGTGGTAGAGCCCGCCGCCGCCCGCCGCAAGGTGGAGGCACTGCGCAAGGCCTTGCTCAAGCATCCCGAAGACCGGGAGCTGAAACGGCAGATGAAAGTGGCCCGGCGTGTACAGGCCAAGAGTCATTTCTATGACGTGGCCAGAGAGCTGGGCCGGCTGGTCGGTGATTCCGGTAGTGGCCCGAAGGACTGCCGGCTGGTGGTGATGACCGGCGGTGGGCCGGGGATCATGGAAGCGGCCAATCGCGGCGCCAGCGATGCCGGCGTCAAGACGGTCGGACGCAATATTACCTTGCCCCATGAACAGTATCCCAACCCCTACATCACCCCCGAGCTGTGTTTCCGCTTTCATTATTTTGCCCTGCGCAAGATGCACTTCCTGATGCGCGCGCGGGCGCTGGTGGCGTTTCCCGGCGGCCTTGGCACGCTGGACGAACTGTTCGAAACCCTGACCCTCATCCAGACGCGCAAAATTGCGCCGTTGCCCGTCATCCTGGTCGGCGCTGAATACTGGCAACGCGTCTTCGACTTCGACTTTCTGGTTGCCGAAGGCGTGGTCGACAGCGAAGACCGCGACCTGTTCTGGTTCGCCGAGATCGCCCAGGAAATCTGGGAAGGCTGGTGATGTTCGATGCGGCCCACCTGCAGGAAGAGGAGGCCGCCTACCAGACGCGCAAGGCGGCGCGCAGCAAGGGCAGACACAAAGGCGTGATTGAACCGCTGTACACGATACTCGATGCCCTCAACAGCCTGGATGCCTTCGGCCACGTCGCCTGTTATCGGCAGCGCATGGAAATCTGTCCCGGCGTTCATGCCACCTTCATTGATGCCGGTCATATTCTCGGTTCGGCCAGCATCTACCTGGAACTCGAAGAAGAAGGCCAAAAGCGTTCGCTGCTGTTCTCCGGCGACCTGGGTTACAGCGGCCGGGTGATCCTGCGCGACCCGGCTACACCGCCGGCAGCCGATGTGGTGATCATGGAAACCACCTACGGTGATCGTCTGCACAAGCAGTTGCAGCCCTCCATCGAGGAACTCTACAGCGCCATCGAAGACACCTTCCGCCGAGGCGGCAATGTGATTATTCCCACCTTTGCCTTGGAGCGTGCCCAGGAGATCCTCTACTTCCTGCGCGAAGGCGTGGAAAGCGGCCGCCTGCCCGGCAGCATGCAGGTGTTTCTCGACTCACCCATGGCCATTTCCGCCACCGAGATCTTTCGCCACCACCCCGAATGCTACGACGCCGAAGCCGCCGCCCTGTTCAACAATCATCAGGATCCCTTTTCGCTGCCCGGCCTGCACTTCACCCGTGAGACTGCCGAGTCCATTGCATTGAACAACGTGCGTGGTGGCGCGGTGATCATGGCCGGTTCGGGCATGTGCACTGGCGGACGGGTGCGTCATCATCTCAAGCACAACCTGTGGCGCGATGATTCCAGCGTGATCTTCGTTGGCTATGCGGCCGTGGGTACCCTGGCGCGGCGCATCGTCGATGGCGCCAGCACGGTGCGCATCTTCCACGAAGAAATCCGGGTGCGGGCCAAAATTCATACCATTGGCGGTTTTCCGCCCATGCGGACCAGGCAGAGCTTTTGGCCTGGCACCGAAAAACCGGCAACCCGTCGCGTACCATCCTGATCCACGGTGAAAAGGACGCGATGGCGCATTTTGCCGGCCTACTCGACAATACCCGGGTGGAGATGCCGGCCAATGGTGACCAGATTGATCTTTGACAAAGCCGATAAACCGACAAGCGTCCTATGACGTCACGTTGGGGAACATCAGGGCGGAATTCACGGGCCCTGCTGGCCGGCTTTTTTACCGGCTTCGGCGGCGGGCTGGCCAGTCTCGGTGGTGGTACTTTGCTGATCCCCATGCTCACCGACTGGCTGGGGCTGAGCCAGCACGAGGCGCGGGGCACGGCCATGGTAATCGCTGGCTTCACGGCTATCAGTGGTGCGGTGGGCTATGGACTACACGCCAGCGTGCAGTGGGACACCCTGTTGTGGACCGGCATTCCCGCCCTGATCTGTGCCCCCGTGGCGGCGCGCCTGTCGGTCAACTGGCCGGAGCTGACCCTGCGTCGACTATTTGCCGTTGTGCTGTTGCTTGGCGCCGTGGCGCTGGTCCTGCGCGGCAGCGAGCCGGCCAACGGATTTGCCAGTGGCTGGCCCGATCTCTGGCTGGTGCTGGTGGGTGTGGTTGCCGGCGTGGTTGCGGGGGTGGTGGGCATCAGCGGCGGGCCGGTGCTTGCACCCCTGTTCGTGCTGGGCCTGGGCATGCCCCAGCAACTGGCGCAGGGCTCCTCTCTCACTGCCCGTCTGCCGGCCATTGCCAGCAGCATTTGGGAGAATCAGCGCGAAGGCCTGATCTGCTGGCGCCTTGTGCCCCTGCTGGGGTTGGGTGATGTGGTCGGCACCCTGCTGGGCACCCAGCTGGCCCTGTGGCTGCCCGAGCATCGGTTACGCTATGCCTTTGCCCTGCTGCTGGTGGTGCTGGCCGTGCACGAGCTGGCCGGTCGGCCGGGCCAGCCTGATGTCGATCACCGTCCCCACGGCACCTATCCCTGAGCCCCTGCGAGCGGCCATTCTGCTGTGACAGGTGGTGGCCAAATGGCCGTGGGTTTGTCCCTCGATTTTTCATGACGCGATGCGAACCATGCCGTTGCACGCTTCACCCGCCCTGAACTTACGGCTTCAGATTGGCGTTGTCTGGTTCCTTGTCATCCGTCGCGCCTCCTCGTGAGGACGGTGAGGCCACCGAATTCGTCCCGGACTCCAGCTCCAGCAGCCGGGCATCGATGTCGGCCATCAAGTGTCGATAGGCCTCGATGCCAATCATGCCGCGACGCCAGGTCTCCAGCACCCGGGATTTTTCGAATTGCAGCATGCGCCGGCGCAGCTGGGTGACTTCCTCCTGGTAGCGCAGTTCGGGGTCGATATCCTGGCCCTGCAGACGAGCGTTGGCCTCGCCCATGCGTTGGCGGTATTCCGCTTCCACCGCATCCAGTACCTGCGGGTCGACGGGGCCCCGGTCGCGCAGCCGGCCTATCTCCACCAGCACATCGGCGGCGAATTGCAGGCCGGCGCGGGCCGTCTCGTAGGCGGTCATGGATTTGCGCCGGCCGAGCAGGCCGAGACGGCGGGCGAGGGGTGTCATGCTCAGTCCCTGGACGAAAATGGACAGCAGCACCACGCCGAACACCAGGTTGATCAGGATTTCGCGCTGGGGCAGGTCGGCGGGCAGGCTCAGTACCAGCACCATGGACAGGGCGCCGCGCAGGCCACCCCAGCTGAGCACCAAAGCCCAGCGGGTCGGGATGCGCGCCGACGTCCAGGCCAGGGCGCCGCTGGTGATGGCTACCACCAGGGCGCGGGCCAGGGTCATGGCCAGGTAGGCGAGGAGGATCAGCGGCCAGGCGGCCAGGCGGCCAGGCGGCCAGCAGGCCGTCGAGGCGGATCTCGAAGCCCATGAGCAGAAACACCAGGGCGTTGAGGGCAAAGCCAAGATATTCCCAGAAGGTGTTGGCGGCCACCCGCAAGGAGGGCGACATGCCGTGGCGCAGGCCGTAGTTGCCACAGAAGAGCCCTGCCGCCACGGTACTCATGACGCCGGAGAAGCCCAACTGGTCGGCCAGCAGAAAGGAGCCGTAGGCGGCCACAGTGGTCAGGGTGATGGCCACCATGGCGTCATCGATGCGCTGTAGAGTCTGGGCCGCCAGCAGGCCGACGATGCCGCCCACCGCCAAGCCGCCGCCCACCACGCGCAGAAATTCCACCAGCAGGTGGCCGGCCGAGGTGTGCGTTCCGCTGAGCAGGGCCATCACCAGGCCGAAAAAGACGATGGCGGTGCCGTCGTTGAGCAGGCTTTCGCCCTTGATGAGGAGATTGAGCCGGGGTGGCGCACCGAGGCGTTCGAACAGGGCCGTTACCGCAATGGGGTCGGTGGCCGCCACGGCAGCGCCGAACAACAGGGCCAGCGGCCAGTCAAGTACGAGTACCTGGGCCGGACTGTTGGGCAGCAGCTGCATGCCCTTGCTGACGTAGACCAGCAGCAGGGCGGTGGCGACGATGGTCAGAATCACACCGGGGATGGCCAGACCGAGCACCGCGGCGCGGTCACGCCACAGGTCGTCGAAGCGGATGTGAAAGGCGGCCTCGAAGATGAGCCCGGGGAGGAAGACCAGAAACAGCACATCACGGGTCAGCTCGGGCGCCTGCATGAGTTGCAGCGCGCCCAGGGTCAGGCCGGCCAGCACCAGGGCCACGGTGTAGGGGATGCCGAGGCGCCGCGCTGCCATCGCCACCGCTGATGCGACCATGAACAACAGCAGGATGGTGGCCTCAATGCCCATGTCAGATGGCGCCTCTGCACCGGCTCATGGCGTTATTTCCAGCTTGTGGTGTTGCCGGGAGTGCTGGGAAGGTTGTCTCATCATGGAGCGCTATCTCGGGTTATGGCGTGGCGTCAGCATGGTCTGCAGTGCCCTTTAGTCGTGAATGATGATGCGCCGCGTCTCCGTCTCGACGTCCACGACCTGAGCGGCTTCATGGGCGACTTCTGCCAGCTCCTCCAGTGCCGGTTCGTTATTCGTCCCGGCCAGAGCCTTGAGGGTGTCTTCGGCATGGCAGTCGATGTGCTCGCCGCCAAACTTGCCGGGTTTGCAGCCGCAGGCGGGGGCATTGATGGCCATGTCGAAGTCCGCCGGCATCTGCAGGATCACCGGCTCGGCATGATGCACTTGCGCCAGGGCCTTTTTGGCCGTGATCAGGCCTTGCCAGTCGAGGGCCGGCATGTTGCTGTAGTCACGCATGATGATTCTCCTTGTGTTGCACGGGGTTGGAGGGTGCGGCCCATTGTATCCCGGCCAATTCTGTATGGAGTGCAACCTAAGTTACTGACGCCCGTGTTTCCTTGTCCTATGGTTCGACCATTGTTGGTTCGCAAAGGAGTCATCTCATGGGAACGATGCGTGCAAGGCTCGAACAGGTGACGGAACTGACCCATCGCCTGAGCAAGGAATATCCCGAGGAGACTCGTGCCTTTCTCGGCTTCCTGCAAAAGGCCGAGGAAGGAAAGGCGCTGGATCTCCGTATCAAGGAATTGATCAATATTGGCCTGGCGGTGGCGGACCAGTGTGAATGGTGCATCGCCTTCCATGTCGAACAGGCAGCAAAGGCGGAAGCCAGCCGGGACGAGATCGTCGAGGCCGGTTTCATGGCCGTCGTGATGCACGGTGGGCCGGCCTACATGTATATGACGCCGCTGCTTGAGGCAGTGGATGAGTTTTGCCGGGAGCCAGGATAGCGTCTGGAAGACACAGTGAGCGGTTACCGGCCTTATTCCACGATGCCGCCAGTGGTTCTGGCCTTGCTGATCGTCAATGGCGGCATGTTTCTCCTGGAATTTTTCGCGGCTAGGCCGTTGATTGGCTGGCTCGCGCTCTGGCCCTTGGGGGCATCTGTTTCACCCTTATCGGGTATGGCTCCACCCCCGTTCGAGCCGTGGCAGTTGGTGAGTTATTCATTTCTGCATGGCGGTGTCATGCATCTGTTGTTGAATATGTATGCCCTGTGGCTGTTCGGCGCACGCATGGAGAGTTTCTGGGGCTCGAAGGCCTTTGTGTTCTATTACTTTGTCTGTGTCATCGGTGCAGGTTTGGTACAACTATTTATCGCTAGCCAGGCGGCGGGGCAGGGCGGTGTCTATCCGACCATTGGTGCCTCCGGTGGTGTCTTTGGTTTGTTGCTGGCCTTCGGGCTGACCTTTCCCAATGAGCGGCTGATGCTCATCTTTCCGCCAGTGGTGCTGAAGGCAAAATGGTTCGTGCTGATCTACGGCACCATTGAGTTATGGGCCGGCGTTACCGGTACGGAAGCGGGTGTGGCCCACTTCGCGCATCTGGGTGGCATGTTTTTTGGCTTCCTGTTGCTGCTTTACTGGCGTCGTCATCCTTCGGCTTATCGGTAAGCTTGTAGCCTGGATGCAGCGAAGCGGAATCCGGGAGAGTCCGCGGTTCAAAGTGAATACAGGAGAGGCAGGACTATGGAATCAGATCCGTTAAGAAAGATGCTGCATGACATGCTGCTGGCTCGCGCCTTTGAGGAACGGGCGGCGCAAGAGTACGCCCAGGGCAACATCGCCGGTTTTTTGCATCTCTATCCGGGAGAAGAGGCGGTGGGGGTGGGTGTGTTGCACGCGGCAGAGCCTGCCGACTACATTGTCTCCACCTACCGTGAACATGTCCACGCCCTGGTGCGGGGCGTACCGGCCCGGGTGGTGATGGCCGAGTTGTTTGGGCGAAAGACCGGCTGCAGCGGTGGCCTGGGTGGCTCCATGCATCTGTTCGATGCCGGGCGCCGTTTCATGGGCGGTTATGCCATCGTCGGTGAGACCTTTCCTATCGCCACCGGCATCGGCTACGCCATCGCCATGCGTGAACTGCCCGAGGCGGTGATCTGTTTCTTTGGCGATGGCGCCGTCAATCAGGGCACCTTCCACGAAAGTCTCAATATGGCCGCGTTATGGAAACTGCCGGTGCTGTTTGTGTGCGAGAACAACCATTACCAGATAGGTACCGAAATCCACCGCCACTCAGCGGTGGCCGAGGTCTACAAACGTGCCGCAGCTTATCGCATCCCGGCGCGCAGGATCGACGGCATGGATGTGTTGGCGGTGCACCAGGCCAGTGTCGATGCCCTGCAACAGATTCGTGCCGGCAACGGTCCCCAGTTTCTCGAATGCGAAACCTACCGTTTTCGTGGCCACTCCATGGCTGATCCTGGCAGTTATCGCCCCAAGGTGGAATTACAGGCCTTCGAGGAAAGGGAAGATCCACTCAAGATTGCCATTGCCGAAACTGTCGTCGCTTATCCCGATGCGGAACAGATCGCTGCTTCAGGCGCAAACAATATCGAGCGTTTGAAGGCCCATCTCAATGAGGGCAATCATCTCAGTGCTGAACAACTGGCGGGCATCGAGCAAGAGATTACCGAGCAGGTGGAAGATGCCGTGTGTTTTGCCGGCGACAGTCCCGAACCGACCCTGGCCGACGCCCAGGCAGCGCTGGATTGTAATCGTCAGGGAGAGGTATTGCTCTAATGGAGGCTTCCAGCACATTGGCACAGACACGCCGTTGGTTGCTGACCTCTACGCTGCTGAATGCCGTGTTGGCGGTGCTCAAGCTGGGCTGGGGGCTGTTCTCTGGCAGCACCGTGGTTTTGGCGGATGCTATCCACAGTTTCTCTGATGTATTGGGTGCCCTGCTGGTCTATGGTGCGGTGCGATTTTCTTCACACCACTCCCGTCGCTTTCCCCTCGGCATGTACAAACTGGAGGACATAGCGGCGCTGTTGGGCGGACTGGGTGTGCTCTTCGCAGGCTATGAAATTCTACGCTCCGTTTTCTTTGGGGATGGCGTAGCGGATGCCTCGGTGCCCTTTGCCACTCTGGGCTTTATGACCTTGATACTGTTCGTGCAGGCAGTCTTTTATCGTAGGGAAAAACGGGCTGCGGCGCATCTGAATTCTCCCGGGCTGAACAGCGATGTGATCAATTGGCTGGGTGATATGGGTGCGGGCCTGGTGGTCATGGTGGGTATTGGCGGCCATATGCTGGGTGTGCCCTATGCCCAGGAGCTGGCGGTAATCATTATTGCCGTGATGATTTTCTATGGCGCCTATGAAGTGATCCGTGACAGCCTCTTTTCATTGTTAGACGCCTCTGCAGCAAGCAGTGAGCGGGAAGAGATACAACGTTATCTGGCCTCGTTACCCGCACTGGTGGAAATCAAGGATTTATACATACACAGTGCGGGCAGCGTGCTGTTCGTCCGTGCAACCCTGGTGCTGGATGTGCAGAATTTCAGTAAGGCGCATCAACTGGTCGACGACGTTGCCGACCAACTTAAACAAAAGATACCGCGTATCGAGGAAGTCACCTTGCACTATGAGCCTGTGAGCCAGCAACATGAGCGGATCGCCATCCTGTTTGACGCTGATCGCAAGACCACCGCCAGCCACTTTGGCAAGGCACGCTATATCCGCCTTGATGAGATTGATGGTGATAGCCAGACACAGTCGTGGTTCAGTAACCCCTTTAGTGGAGATGAGCGTGGCAAGGCCATGAAACTGATTGTCTGGCTGCTCAGAAACCGGGTCACTAAAGTCCGCCTGCTGCCTGAGAATATTTCCAATACCCTGATTGAAATGCTCGACACGGTGGGGATTGACTATCAGCCCGTTACTGAATCGACAACGTCGCCCGGAACAGACAGAACCCTTGAGGGAGGATTGTCCAAGTGAATGACACAGTCTATTACTGGCAGGCACTCAATCGCGCACTGGACGCCGAGATGAGCGTGGACGAATCCGTCATCGTGATGGGCGAAGACGTGGGGCTCTACGGTGGCAGTTACCGCGTAACCGAGGGGCTGTACGCCAAATATGGCGAATGGCGGCTGCGTGACACTCCCATCTCCGAAGGCAGTTTTACCGGCCTCGGGGTCGGCGCGGCGATGGTCGGCTTACGCCCGGTGGTGGAGATTATGACCATCAACTTCGCGTTACTTGCCCTGGATGCCATTATCAACATGGCGGCCAAGATCCCCTTTATGTCCGGCGGTCAGTTTCCCATGCCGCTGGTCGTGCGCATGCCCGGCGGGGTGGCCAAACAACTCGCTGCCCAGCATTCACAGCGACTGGAACAGACCCTGATGAATGTGCCGGGGCTGCGCATTGCCGTACCCGCTACCCCGCAAGATGCCTATTGGCAGTTATGCCAGGCGATCCGTAGCGATGAGCCCATCATTTTGCTGGAGCACGAACTGCTTTACTTCAGCAAAGGTTCGCTGGATGTGACGCTGGAAGCGCCGCCCATGCACCGGGCCCAGGTGCATCGACAAGGTGACGACCTTACTATCGTGACCTATTCGCGCATGCTCGATCTGTCGCTGCGTGCGGCGGAGCAGCTTGCCGAAAAGGGCATCTCGGCGGAAGTGGTTGACCTGCGCAGCCTGCGTCCCATTGACTGGGACACCTGCGTGGCATCGTTGGAAAAGACGCACCGCCTGCTGGTGGTGGAAGAGGACTCGCGTTTTGCCGGGGCCGGAGCCGAAATCGCCGCAGGACTGACCGAACGCTGTTTCTACACTTTGGATGCGGCGCCGCAGCGGGTGGCGGCACTGGAAATACCGACACCCTTTAATGCCACGCTGGAGGCGGCCAGCATTCCACGCATTGCGGATATTATCGCCGCCGCTGAAAATCTGTGCACCAACTGAACGCAATCTAGGAGCGGAAGACCATGCAAGAACCGATTCTGATGCCGACGCTCTCCGACACCATGGAGAGTGGCAAGCTCATTCAGTGGCTGAAGCAACCAGGCGAGGTGGTGAAAAAAGGTGATGTGCTGGCTGAAGTGGAAACGGACAAGGCCGTGATGGACGTGGAGGCTTTTCATGATGGTTATCTGCTCGGCCCGCTGGCCGCAGCGGAATCAGACATTCCCGTCGGCACGGTGATTGGCTATATCAGCGACACCCCACAAAAAAACCAGCAGGCTGAGACCACTGCAGAGGCGGCTGCCGCAGCAAAGGAGGCGGTGCGAGAAGCGCAACGTGCATCCCCACCCAGCAATCGAACCACGGCAAAAAAGAAAGCGTCGATACAAACAACTCATCCTGTTGCCAGGCCAGAACCCTCAGTGCCAACGGTCACAGACCCGTCAGGTGTCAAGGCCTCACCTTACGCGCGGGGCCTGGCCCATGAGTTAGGTGTTGATCTGAACCAGCCCAGGGCCGGCGCCGATGGTGTCATCCGTGCATCCCAGGTACTTGCGGCGGCCCTGGCCGGCCCTGGCCCCAACCTGGAGGCCGGCCCCGCCTACCGCTATAAACTGTTTACCTCCATGCACAAAGCGGTGGCGGACAACATGATCGCCGCTGTTGCCACACCCACTTTTCGTATCAATGCGCGTTTGCCGCTGGCACCGCTCAAGGCGCTGGCCCATGCACAACAGCTATCTCTCACACTGCTGTTGGCCAGGGCTTGCGCCCTGTGTGTGCAGCAGCACCCCAACTTCAATGCCGTCTACACCGCACGCGCACTGGTGGTGCGCAAACAGGTGGATGTGGGGATTGCCGTGGATGTCCCCGGCGGGCTGCTGACACCGGTGCTGCGCGACGCCGCACAACGTCCCATTGCTGAACTGAACGAGGATTGGCGCATCCTGCGTGACAAGATCAAACGTAATCGCCTGGGGCCAAACGACTACCAGGGAGCCACCTTTTACCTATCCAATCTCGGTATGTTTGAACAGGTCAGCCACTTTGATGCCATCGTACCGTTGGGAGCCGCCGCGATTCTCTCGCTGGGCGCGGAACAGGAGGTCAAGGCCGAATTCACCCTGAGCTGCGATCACCGGGTGGTCTTCGGTGCTGATGCAGCCCGCTTTCTGCAGACGCTGGCGCTGTTGCTGAACGAGCCCAAAGGGCTCGGCATAACGGCAACCAGCGCCTCCTCGTGAGTCCAGCACCATGAGCCTCGGAAAACCACACACCGCGACCTGTCAGGTTTGCCACCAAAGCAAACCAATGAGTCAATTGCTGCCGGCCAAAATGGTGCGGGGCGGCGTGCTGGGCCTGATCCGTACGGATCATCCCGACTGGAAAGATGACGGCTACATCTGCTTCACATGCCTGAACCAATACCGCACCGACTATGTACGACAGTTGATGGAAAAGGATCTGGGTGAACTGGATGAGTTGGAACAGGAAGTGGTCAAGAGCCTGCATGACAACGCGCTGCTTTCCGAGAATATTAACGAGGAATATGAACAGACCCTGACCTTGGGGGACCGCCTTGCCGACAAGGTGGCCGAATTCGGCGGCAGCTGGAAGTTCATTATCTGGTTCGGTGTCTTTTTCGGTCTATGGATCATCATTAACACGGCACTCGTTGTTGTCGTTCCCTTTGATCCCTATCCCTTTATCCTGCTCAATCTCATACTTTCCCTGTTGGCGGCAGCACAGGCTCCGGTCATCATGATGAGCCAGAACCGGCAGGAAGATCGTGACCGGATTCGTGCGGAAAATGATTATCAGGTAAATCTCAAAGCCGAAATGGAAGTTCGCATCATCAATGAAAAACTCGACCAGCTACTGCATCAGGAAATGCGACGTTTTATGGAGGTGCAGCAAATTCAGATGGAGATGTTGAATGAATTACATGACAAGCTGCACTAAATCTTTTTCCATGAAGTGATCAGAATTCATGGCATATCACCCGGCTGTACAGCCGGGTGATAAATAACTGACAGCTTCTCAAGCAAACCAAGGAGATGACCATGAGCAATGAAGAACAATTAGTTGAAACCCACGTCGTGGAATATGAATCACGTCTGAAACATATCGATGAACTCATTGCACGCGCTGGCAAAACGCAAAATCAAAAACCGCAACACAAGGCCGAGCTCTCCGAATTAAAACAGGAGCGTGACAAACTGGCTGATCATCTTGAAGAGATTAAACAATTATCCCTGGAAGAATGGGCAAAGGAAGGCGGTCCAATGGTTCTTTGGGATATCGTCGCCAGGCGTCTGGAACAGCTGGTCGAACATCTCGAATGATCACTAATCAGAGGTTCCTTAAGGGTGCCGGTGCCGGATGAGAGGTATGCCATGAGTTGCGCCCCTATTACCACAGGAGATAAATCATGAGTGACACAGATAATCAGTATATCCGCTGGTTCTCCGAGCTGGGTATCGATGACGTACCCCTGGTCGGCGGCAAGAATGCCTCGCTGGGGGAGATGTACCAGAACCTGCGGGAAGAAGGTGTGCGTGTTCCTAACGGGTTTGCCGTGACCGCAACGGCATACCGCTATGTACTGGAGCACAATAATGCCTGGCGGTTACTGCATGAGGCGTTGGATGGCCTCGATCCGGACAATATCAGGGACTTGCAGACGCGTGGTGAAAAGGCCCGGGCAGTCCTGCAGGGTTGTGAATTGCCGGATGATCTGAAGGCGGGAATTTCGCAGGGGTACGAGCGACTGAAGCAGGAATACGGTGAAAATCTTTCCGTCGCGGTGCGTTCATCGGCAACTGCAGAGGACTCTCCGGAGGCCTCTTTTGCCGGGCAGAATGACACCTATCTCAATGTCAGTAGTGCGGATGCCTTGCTTGATGCCTACCAACGTTGTCTGGCCTCCAACTTTACCGATCGTTCCATCCATTACAAATATGACAACAACTTTGATCTCTACAAGGTCGATCTTTCCGTTGTGGTGATGAAAATGGTGCGCAGTGATATCGGCGCCAGTGGCGTGATGTTTTCACTCGACACTGAAACGGGTTTCAGGGATGTGGTGTTCATTAATGCCGCACTGGGGCTGGGTGAAAATGTCGTGCAGGGCACGATCGACCCGGATAGTTTCTATGCACACAAACCCACTTTTACCAAAGGTCATCGTGCTGTGCTGAAGCGCCGGTTGGGCAACAAAGAAAAGAAGATGGTTTTTACCGACACGCTCAACACCGGCAATATCGCGGTTGAATACACGGAGAATATTGATACGAGCCGCGAAGAAAGAACCCGGTTTTGCATCTCCGATGCTGATGTCATGGTGCTGGCCGATTATGCCATCAAGGTTGAAAGCCACTATTCCAAAAAGGCGGGTTTTTATAAACCCATGGACATGGAGTGGGCGAAAGACGGCCTAGATGGACACCTGTACATGGTGCAGGCGAGGCCGGAAACGGTGGCGTCGCAAAAGAAAGGCACGGTATTGGAGATTTACCATCTTCAGCAGAGATCAACGGTTCTGCTCCAGGGCAGGGCAGTCGGCACCAGAATCGGCGTTGGAAAGGTGCGTGTCATCAACGAAGTGAAACATCTCAGCGATTTTCAGCCGGGAGAAGTGCTGGTCGCAGATACCACGACCCCGGACTGGGAACCGGTAATGAAAGCGGCTGCCGCAATTGTAACCAACCGGGGTGGCCGTACCTGTCATGCCGCCATTGTGTCGCGCGAACTCGGCATTCCCGCCATCGTGGGTACTGGAAACGCGACGCAGACACTAACAAACGGCCAGGAGGTCACCGTCAGTTGCGCCGAAGGTGAAACCGGAAATATCTATGCGGGAGCACTTGATTTCGAGATTCAGCAGACCGACCTCAGTCAGCTTGCACAGCCTAGGACCAAGATCATGATGAATCTGGGTAATCCGGATCAGGCCTTTAGTCTTGCCTCCCTGCCCGTGGCAGGTATTGGACTTGCGCGCATGGAATTCATTATCAATGAATACATCAAGGTGCACCCGATGGCGCTCAAACACCCGGAAAAGGTGGATGATGCAACCCGTGAGAAGATCGCCGCCATCAGCACCGCCTACGATGGTCCTGAAGATTTCTTCGTCAAAGCGCTTTCTGAAGGCGTCGCCACCATCGCCGCCGCGGTTTATCCAAAACCCTGTGTGGTGCGCATGAGCGACTTCAAGAGCAATGAATACGCCACCTTGCTGGGCGGCACATTCTTCGAGCCGCAAGAAGATAACCCGATGATCGGTTTTCGTGGTGCATCCCGCTACACGCATCCCGCCTATGCCGAAGGTTTTGCCCTGGAGTGTGTGGCCATGAAGCGGGTGCGCGATGAAATGGGTCTGACTAACGTAAAGTTGATGATTCCTTTCTGTCGCCGGGTGGAGGAGGGTGAGAAGGTGTTGGCAGCAATGGCCGGTAACGGCCTCAAACGTGGTGACAACGACCTGGAAATCTACGTCATGTGTGAGATTCCTAACAACGTCATCCTCATTGATGAGTTCGCCAAGCTGTTTGACGGATTTTCCATCGGTTCCAATGACCTCACTCAGCTTACCCTGGGGGTAGACCGTGATTCTGAAATCGTCGCCTTTGATTTCGATGAGCGTGATCCCGGTGTAAAGGAAATGATCCGTCTGGCGGTGACCGGGGCCAAGCGTAATGGCCGTCATTCCGGCATCTGCGGACAAGCACCGTCGGACTATCCCGAGATGGCCGAGTATCTGGTGGAAATCGGTATCGACGCCATGAGTCTCAATCCCGACACGGTGCTTGCCACCACCCGGCATGTGCTGGCGGTGGAACAGCGTCTGCGGGAGCGCTCTGGCGGATAGCGCCAATGCGTGAGACGGATTGAGGGCATCATTTTCCGACATCAGACTATTGTAGAAGCTGCAGTGTCTGTCAATGTCCTCTTTGAACAAGCTTTGCCAGGAGTCTGTCGGATTTAAGGGTTTTAAGTGAAAATAACTGGTGGCGAATTAAATCAGTTTATCGTCTGGGGAAAATGCCCAGCTATTTGATGAAAGGGATAATCTGAGTTGATCGTCAGCCAGGGATTTGCAGCCAAACAGTGTTAAATCCGCCGGATTTTTCGTGTCCGAAATTATTTTACTGACTGTAACCAGGGTTATAGATATCCCCCTCTGCCAAGACCCATCATGCGGGCAAGTATTGCAAACCGGCGTGGTGTTTTTAAAGATGCTTTTAAAGGTATTTTTAGCAAGCACCGACCGGATGCAGAGTCCAACGACAAGTTGGTTTTAGAATAGATGCAGAGGAAATACACATGATAACCAAACACAAAAAAGGAATTGGCATAGCGGCGATTATAATGCTGCTGGTTTTCCTGGCAGCCCCGCCATTATTATTCGCCGCCGACAAGTTGGCAGATGTCGATATCAGCTACTGGGTGCGCGATTCCCTGCGCATTGATCCACGCGTTGATGTATCGGAGATTGGCGTGAGCAGTGAACAGGGTATCGTCACCCTGTCCGGCAGCGTGGACAACCTGGCAGCGCAGCAATATGCCGACCTTGAGGCCAAGAAGATCAGTGGCGTTCTGGGTGTCATCAACGAGATCGTTGTGTTACCTGTCTGGCGCCCGGATGCCGATATCAGACACGCCGTGAAGCGCCGTATTCTGGCAAGCACTGCCATCACGTCGGAGGATATCCGGGTCACTGTCAACGATGGTCGGGTCACGGGTGTAGCTACGACATGATGTAGATGTTTTAGTAGCATGCTCCAAATTGGCTCACTTTCCCCCAAAACTGATCCCACCGATTTGAACGCTCCAAGGTTCTTAAGCTCAATATGATAGATGCCCCTCTTTCACGCCATTT
>JAJRWE010000190.1 GCA_024276955.1 Gammaproteobacteria bacterium | reverse complement strand
GGCGCGATAATCGGCCAGCGGCTGGGCCTTGGCATAGCCTTCGTGAGAGAGGGTCACCACCACGTCTTCTTCGGTAATCAGGTCTTCGAGACTGAGGTCGAGATGGGTTTCGAGGATCTCGGTGCGGCGCTCATCGCCGTACAGCTCCTTCATGGCCTGTAGTTCTTCGCGGATCACCTCCATCAGGCGTTCGATGCTGCCGAGAATCTCCAGCAGCTCGAAGATGGTCGCCAGCAGCTCCTCATATTCGCCGAGAATCTTGTCCTGCTCCAACCCGGTCAGACGGTGCAGGCGCATTTCCAGGATCGCCTGTGCCTGGGTATCAGAAAGGTGATAACTACCGTCGATGAAGCCGAAGGTCTTACCCAGCCCGTCCGGACGCGAAGACTCGGCACCGGCGCGCTCCAGCATCTGCACCACCACACCCGGCTGCCAGCCAGTAGCCATCAAGCCTTCCTTGGCCGCCGCCGGGTTGGGTGCGGCCTTGATCAGGGCGATGATGGGGTCGATGTTGGCCAGCGCCACCGCCAGACCCTCGCGGATGTGGGCCTTCTCGCGCGCCTTGCGCAGGTCGTAGATGGTGCGGCGGGTGACCACCGTGCGACGGTGATCGATAAAGGCCTGCAGGATCTGCTTGAGATTGAGCAGACGCGGCTGACCGTCCACCAGCGCCACCATATTGATACCGAACACGGTCTGCATCTGGGTCTGCTGGAACAGATTATTGAGCAGCACCTCGGCCACTTCGCCACGCTTCAGCTCAACCACCATGCGCATGCCGTCCTTGTCGGACTCGTCGCGCAGCTCGGAGATGCCCTCGATCTTTTTGTCTTTCACCAGCTCGGCGATTTTCTCCACCAAGCGGGCCTTATTAACCTGATACGGCAGTTCGGTGACGACGATGCGCTGGCGGCCGTTGTCGTCAGTTTCGATTTCGCTGCGCGCACGCATCAGGCAGCGGCCGCGGCCGGTACGGTAGGCCTCGTGAATACCGCGCACGCCATTGATGAAACCAGCGGTGGGAAAATCCGGGCCGGGAATGTATTCAAGCAGGGCCGTAATATCCAGGCTGGCATCGTCGATCAGCGCGAGGGTGGCACTGATCACCTCGGTAATATTGTGCGGCGGAATATTGGTGGCCATGCCCACGGCGATGCCGGAGGAACCGTTGATCAGCAGATTGGGGATCTTGGCCGGGAATACGGCGGGTTCGTGCTCGGATTCGTCGTAGTTGGGGACGAAATCCACCGTTTCCTTGTCGAGATCGGCCAGCAGCTCGTGGGCAATCTTGGCCATGCGCACCTCGGTGTAACGCATGGCGGCGGCGGAATCGCCATCCACCGAACCGAAGTTGCCCTGCCCGTCCACCAACATGTAGCGCAGCGAAAAGGGCTGCGCCATGCGCACGATGGTGTCGTACACCGCCGAGTCGCCGTGCGGGTGGTATTTACCGATCACATCACCGACCACGCGGGCGGATTTCTTGTAGGCCTTGTTCCAGTCATTGCCCAGCTCGCTCATGGCGTAGAGCACGCGGCGATGCACAGGTTTGAGGCCGTCACGCACGTCCGGCAGGGCGCGCCCGACGATGACACTCATGGCATAGTCCAGATAGGACTGCTTCATTTCCTCTTCGATGTTGACCGGGAGGGTTTCTTTGGCGAAATCGACCATAGGATCCAGTGTGTTGTGGTTTGTTTTGGGCAGCTGCTTTCAGCGCTTTCCGGCAGTTTGCCTGATGAGTGCAGCAGCCGCGCGTTAATCGCCGAATACTACCACACCAAAGCCCCCCACGGCACCCGCCGGAAACGCCCTAATAACGGCGCTGAGAACGGCACACGGCGACACCTGCATAAAAAACAGCCAGTTTGGGGATTGTCCAGAAAAATGTCCGGCAGGGCGCAGAGAGTCAGCTCAGCCCATCATCGCCCGCATCTTATCGGCATCGGGATTTAGCGACTTCTTCTCAACTGACCTTTCGATGGCTATCCATGTATTCACGCAAAGCTTGATTGATACGGGTCTGATACTTATTGCCTTGCTTGCGAAACCATTCCAGCATGTCGGCATCGAGGCGTAACGTTACCTGTTTTTTCATGGGTCGATAGAATTTACCCACCTCGGCGCCGGCCCAGTCTGTGACCTCTGGAATATCGGATGTATCAATCTCGCTGTCTGGCTGCCTGGCCAGGCTGACGGCTTCCTCTTGCTGTTTTTTATCTGGCTTGTTCATATCTCTGTATCTCTCGTTTGGTCGCCTTTCGAGCGGAAATAATGCGGATTTACTCGAAGTCATCCTGTTCGCGGAATACATGGGCGACCAGAAGCACCACTACCCCGCACACCAGTCCCAGGGTTTGCCAGCACTCGTGCCGATCCTGCACGCTGATGGCATGTGGGTCGTCTCGAAGCTTACGCCGTGTTTGGTGCAGTTAGCCTTATTTTTATTTTCGTCCCACGCAAACCGTATAAGTTGATTGTAGTTACGGAAATGTAGCTACACAAGGTGCTTTTTTATTGGGGGGCGTCCCGCTATCCACTACGATCATGACCATGGCCAACAATCATCAGCAGGCGATGTCCATGTCCACCGTGGAGGCCGGCGCCCCCCATGAATGTCGGTTTCCTTTACACCTGCTTCCGCCTTCCAAATCCCCACAAATCCCACATAATTACTGGCAAAATCAAACATTCACACAAAAGCGCCCACTGCCTGGGCCCCGGTTAATCCCACATTCTGCGTCGGGAAACTTTACAACCACATCCACAATGACAACCACAACCACAACCACAACCATAAGAATCAGTGACCTACCAATCATGGCATTAATAGTGCGTAAGGAGACGCTGGTTGTATTTAAGAATTAATAATCACTAAAAGCAATAACGGCGGGCCAGACGTAACGAAGTAGAGGTAACCACACTAATTTTCGCGCGCGCCTGCCTGCTAGGCCATACACGCTCACTAGCCCTTTCACAGCACGACTGCGCCGCACTAGCGGATGCAGAAAACAAAAAAAGTACTGGGATCGCAAAGGGCAAATGAGCCATGAAACAAATATCAACCACCCCAATACCTGCAATAAAGCACCGCATTATTCGTACTCTGTTGGTGCTTTTCTGTGTCACTTACCTGCAAGCGCACGCGGCTACTCTCACCGCAAACCCGAAAATAATCGGCGGTTCCGACGCTTCCAAAGGCACCTATCCATGGGTCGCGGCCTTACTCGATGCCAACAAATCAGACCCCCGGCAGGCATTTTTTTGCGGTGGCAGCCTTATCGGTTCCAGATGGGTGCTGACAGCCGCTCATTGCATCGTTGACCCAGGCATTGGCTCTGCCAGCGAAATCCAGGTGGCTGTTGGCATCGAAGTCCTTAATCAGATCATGCCGTCTGACCGGGTCACTGTCGCTGCCATTTACGTACACCCGGACTACGATACGATTTCCGCCGATAACGACATCGCCCTACTGGAACTGGCCAGCCCAGTGAGCAATACGACACTATCTCTCGCCAATAGCACGCTCATGCAAAGCATTGCCACAGGAGATCCCATGACCATTATGGGCTGGGGAAACATGAGCACCACGGGCACTATTAATGCCGAGCAATTACAAGAAGCCGAAGTCTTTCTTTTTGATTTTGCTGCTTGCGACGCCATGTACTCCGCCGGCTTTCCTTCCAATGTTCTGACCAACAACATGATCTGCGCAGGAATCCCCACGACCTACATTATCGACGCATGCAAAGGCGATAGCGGCAGCCCCATGGTGCATGATGACGGCGCAGGAACCTGGTACCAAACGGGTATTGTCAGTTTTGGTGGGGACTGCACCACCCAACTTAATGCCCCCGGTGTTTACACAAACGTCGCAAACTACACTGACTGGATAGATGAACTCACTTTCATAGCCCTGACAACCAAACGAGATTTGGGTTATCGGGGTATAGGACGCACGGCAACAGAAGTTCTGACCTTGAGCAATCACTCGGGTGCCGACATCATCATACAATCACTGGGCCTCACAGGAAGTCGTGAATTCTCGATACAAAGCGAAACCTGCACCACTCGCATTATTTCAAATCTGGATAACTGCACCATCACCGTAAATTATTTGGCCACTATTGCCGGCAACCAAAGTGCCTCTTTAACCGTCAACATTGATGGTGTGGGTTCCCGAACAACACAATTCACCGCCACAGCCCTGAACCCCATCGATGCCTCTCCGCTGGATAACAGCAACCTCACCTGGTTCAGCAGTGGTGACGAGGTATGGCTCAGCACCCCCGAGTCAGGCAGTGCCGGCGGTACCGCCATGCGCAGCGGGGCAATTATCGACGATCAGCAATCCAGCATCCTAACCTATATCATCGGCCCTGCGACCCTGACTTTTCGTTGGCAAGCCTCTACCGAAGCCGATTACGACTTTTTCTACTTCATCGTCGATGGTGATATTCAGGACACCATAAGCGGGAATGTTCCCTGGACACAAAAAAGCGTATCCCTCGGGGCAGGCGAGCATCGTATCGCCTGGGTGTATGAAAAAGATGACTCATTTTCAGAGCTGCAAGATACCGTTTGGTTGGATAGCGTTTACACCATTACCGATAGTGGTGGACCTGCTGGCGGCTCTGGCAATGGAAACCGCTCCAGCAGCGGCGGTGGCTCAGGTGGTGGCGCCATGAACCCACTGTTACTGCTTGGCCTGTTGCTGGCACCACTTGTTTACAAACGTCGACTTAATTTGAAGATCCGTCGAAACATTACACAAAGCATAACCACTCAGAACCACACCGACCTGGCTGCCAAACCCATGCCTTAATTACCCTTATCGCAACGCACGGCTGTACCGTGCTATCAGCCGCGGAAATAACAAATCATTGGGACTGTAAAAGGAAAAAAGAACCATGAAACAAGCAACAACCATTCAGAAAATACTATGGGGCACACTGTTAACCGGCTTTATGGGGGCCGCAAGTGCGGCGGATTTTACGGTTGACCAAGTCTTTGACGGTGTCGACGCCAATCCGGGTGACGGCACCTGCGCCACAGTCGGCGGAAACTGCACCCTGCGCGCGGCGGTGATGGAGACCAATGCCCTG
>JAJRWE010000189.1 GCA_024276955.1 Gammaproteobacteria bacterium | reverse complement strand
GTTTCACGATCCACGCTCTGCCGCTCGCGGTTGACGGCCGCGTGTGGCAGGGCATCGTCATGGCGTTGGCCGCTCTGGTCGATGAGCACGCGGATGCAGGTAGGCGGCAGATAGCGGGCGCTGTTGAGTCGTTCGCTGGAGGCCGATTCGAGAATGAACAGACACTCCATCAGCAGGGTGCCGCTCTTGACGCCGCGGTACTTGATCGCCGTGAGGGCGGTATTGCCCAGCTCGCTGCTCAGTACCATATCCATGGCGGTGCGGGTCAGGGGATGCTCCCAGCTGAGGTACTGCATATTCTCAAAAGCCAGCGCAGTATCGCGGTCGTAGGTGACGGTCATGCCTTCGTCACTGAGTCCGGGCAGCGGCGCCTGCATGTGCTCGCCGGGGTGCAGCACATAACTGCAAGTGCTGTGTATTTCCGAATCCACGCCGAAGCAGTCGAAGATGGCGTCGAGATAGTTCGGCAGCTCGGAGTGGCGGTCCGCCGCCTGCGCCTGTTGCTTGAGCCGGTTGGCGATCCCGGGGCGGCAGGAGTTGTATTCCAGCAGCCGGTCGCGGCCGTTTTGCAGCGCGGCGGTGAGTTGCGTGTGCCGCTCGCGACTGTCGTTGATGAGGTGTTCGATATCTGACGGAGTTGTACCCTGCAGGCAGCGCAGCAGATCGTCCTTCACCTGCACGAACACGCTGTGCCCGGCGGGGCAGGTGTGTTCAAAGGCAGACAGGGCGCGTTGGTACCAGTGGAACATGATTTCCTGCGCGCTGCCCTGTAGATAGGGCGCGTGGATCTGGATGGTCTCGCGCTGGCCGATGCGGTCGAGACGGCCGATGCGCTGCTCCAGCAGATCCGGGTTGAGCGGCAGGTCGAACAGCACCAGGTGATGGGCAAACTGGAAGTTGCGACCCTCGCTGCCGATCTCGGAACAGATCATCACCTGGCAGTCCGCCTCGCTGTCGGCGAACCAGGCGGCGGCGCGGTCACGCTCGATAATACTCAGGCCCTCGTGAAAGACCGCGGCGTGGATGCTGCTGCGGGCCTTCAGTGCCTGCGCCAGCTCCAGCGCGGTGCGCGCGCTGGCGGCGATCACCAGCACCTTGTGCGGTTTCAGCTCGCCCAGGCGCTGATCCAACCAGTCCACGCGTGGGTCGATGCGTGTCCAGTGTGGCTGGTCGTCGGCCGCCTGTGCCGCATAGAGACGCTCCGGGCAGAGCAGGTCCTGTGGGTGATCGGCTGTGAGTCCCGCATAGGCCCCGGGCCGGGGCAGGGCGATGCCCTCGACCTGGCGCTGCGGAAAGCCCTTCACCGCTGCGCGGGTGTTGCGGAACAGCACCCGGCCGGTGCCGTGGCGGTCGAGCAGGTTGTCGATCAGCGCCGTGCGCGCGGCGGCCCGTGCCTCGGCCGGGCTGTCGTCGGCCAGCAGGGTGTCGATGAGGCGATGGCTGTCGGCCTCGGCATCGGACTGGCGCAGGGTCTCCAGTGCCGCCGGGTCCAGCGTATCTTTACCGAGCAGGGCCTCGACGGCGTGGGCAATGGGTGCGTACTGCTCCTCTTCTTCAAGGAAGGTCGCAAAGTCGGGGAAGCGATCCGGGTCGAGCAGACGCAGGCGGGCGAAGTGGCTCTCTTTGCCCAGCTGCTCCGGCGTGGCGGTGAGCAGCAGCACCCCCGGAGTGATGCCGGCGAGGCGTTCGATGAGGCGGTATTCCTCGCTGACGTGATCCGCCGACCATTGCAGGTGATGCGCCTCGTCCACCACCAGCAGATCCCAGTCGGCCTCCATCGCCTGCTCGACACGGCGAGGATGGGTGCGCAGAAATTCCAGGCTGCACAGCACCAACTGTTAGCTGACGAAGGGATTGCCCTGTGCGTCCTGCTCATCGATGGCCTCGCAGCGGGCCTCATCGAAGATACTGAAGTGGCGGTTGAAGCGGCGCAGCATCTCCACCAGCCACTGGTGCATCAGTGTCTCCGGCACCACGATCAGCACCCGCTGCGCGCGCTCGGTGAGCAGTTGGTGATGCAGGATCAGACCGGCCTCGATGGTCTTGCCCAGGCCCACCTCGTCGGCCAGCAGCACGCGTGGGGCATAGCGATTGGCCACCTCGTGGGCGATATAAAGCTGGTGCGGAATCAGGCTGGTGCGGCTGCCGGTGAGACCGAACAGCTCGGACTGCGCCAACCGCTGGGCATGGCGCAGGGTCTGGTAGCGCAGTTCGAACCACTTGTCATGATCGACCTGGCCGGCGAACAGCCGCTCCGTGGGGCGGCTGAGCTGGATGAAATGGCTCAGATCGCCCTCGGGCAGGCTGGCCGCGCTGTCGTCCTCGCGGTGGCCATGATAGGTCAGCAGACCGCCGTCTTCGCTGACATGCGTCACCGTCATGCCCCAGCCCTCGTGACTGATAACGGTGTCGCCGACGGAGAACTGCACCCGCGTCAGCGGTGCGGTCTGTTTGGCATAGATGCGCGTCTCGCCGCTGGCGACAAAGCAAATGGTGACCGTGCGGTGATCCGTGCTAAGCACCGTGCCGAGGCCCATTTGCAGCTCAGTGTCGCTGATCCAGCGTTGACCGGGGATGAAATCCTGCACCGTGTACCTCTTCTGGCTCTGCGTGAAGTGGGGGGCGCGTATGGTAGTGGATTTGCGCGGGTCCTGGCCAGTGCCCGGCATCGTGCGTGCGAGCAGCAATTATTAATGCTCTATACTGCGGCCAATACACTGGCAGAGGAAAGCCCCATGGAAAACAGGCATATCGTCATTGTCGGCGCCGGCTTCGCCGCCCTCACCGCGGCGCGGGTCGCACGCAAGCGGGACAGCAGCGTGAACATCACCCTGGTCGCGCCCAAGGCGGAATTCATCTATCTGCCCAGCCTGATCTGGATTCCCGCCGGCATCCGCCAGCCGGACGACCTGCGCATCCCGCTGGACAAATTCCTGCGCCGTCAGCGCATTGACTTCCACCCCGCCGAGGCGACCGGCCTCAGCGACGACGGCCGCATCCTGCGCACCAGCAACGGCGATCTGGCCAACGACGGCCTGATCATCGCCAGCGGCGGCCGCTTTCTGAAGAAACTGCCGGGCATCGAACACGCTATCACCCCCTGCGAGGGCATCGCCGCGGCGGTGAAGATCCGCGACCGCCTGCGCGAGATGGACGGCGGCACCATCGCCATCGGCTTCGGCGGCAACCCCAAGGAACCGTCAGCCATGCGCGGCGGCCCCATGTTCGAATTCCTCTTCGGCATAGACAGCCAGCTGCGCCGTGAAGGGCGGCGCGAGCGCTTCAAGCTGGTGTTTTTCAGCCCTGCCCCGGAGCCGGGCAAGCGCCTCGGCCCGAAGGCGGTGAAAGGCCTGCTCGATGCCATGCGCAAGCGCGGCATCGACACCCACCTGGGACACAAGATGAAGGCCTTTGAGGCCGGGCGCGTGATCACCGAGGGCGGTGAATTCGATGCCGGCCTGATCCTCTTCATGCCCGGCATGACCGGCAACCAGTGGTTCGACGACACCCCGCTGCCGCGCTCGCCCGGCGGCCTGTTACAGGCCGACGAGCACTGCGCCGTGCCGGGCTTCGAGCGGGTCTATGTGGCCGGCGACTCCGGCAGCTTTCCCGGCCCGGACTGGATGCCTAAACAGGCCCACATGGCCGATCTGCAGGCCGAGGCCGCCGCCGCCAATCTCACCGATGAGCTTGCCGGTCGTCCCGTCCAGGCCACCTTCAAGGTCGAACTCATGTGCATCGTCGACAGCGGCGACCGCGGCATGTTCGTCTCGCGCACGCCCACCACCAGCCGCGTGCTGCCGCCATTCATCGTTATGCACTGGCTGAAGCGTTTCTTCGAATGGTGGTATTTGCGTCAATACCGCTGAGCCTGCCATGACGCCTTGGTACGTCTACATCCTGCGCTGCGCCGATGGCAGCCTCTACACCGGCGTTGCCACCGACCTCGAGCGTCGCCTCGCCGAACACAACGGCAGCGGTAACCTTGGTGCGCGCTACACCCGTGCGCGTCGTCCCGTCACGCTGGTCTACAGCGAGCCCACTGACTCACGCGCCGCCGCCTGCCGACGTGAGGCGGCGATCAAGAAACTGCGCAGGGCGGAGAAGGAGAGGCTTGTTTCAGGCTGATCAGAAAAAGGGATACCAAGCTATCTTGGCCTCCCATTAGCGGCCACAGTACCGGACATGGAACAAATACGGGTGGCAAATAAGGTAACAAATGACAATAAGGGGGGGGGACAATAAGGGGTGACAAGACAATAGACAATAAGGGGACAATAAGGGGACACAATACTTAATTATGTTATCCTTCGGCCATGGTTAGATTAGCAAGAGTGATATTGCCTGGGTATCCGCACCATATAACCCAGCGTGGCAACCGGCGTCAGGATGTGTTTTTCAACGATAGTGATTACGAACACTATCTTGAGTTGTTGGTTGAATGGTGTGCATATGAAGGTATCGAAATTTGGGCATATTGTTTGATGACGAATCATGTCCATCTCATCATCAAGCCAAAAAAGAAATCGAACCTAGTGTCCTGAACTGTATACACATTAAGAAAACCAGTAAATGCGCGAGTGCAAGGCGCAGACCGCAGGGAATGGCTGCTCCCTTTCCAAGGTCTGCAACGCCGCAATCGCGCATTTAATCTCTGGGGGTTTAATTCCCCGCAGCTCGCCTCAAGCGCCTACTTTTGGTGCTGCGGGGTAGTTTATTGGCTTCCCTTCGGGCGAGACGAAAGAAGCCATCCGGGGTGTCGCCTAAAGCGCCTACTGTTGGTGCGCCCTCTTGAGGTGGAATGGCCACCCCTGCGAGGGCGCGCCTACCGGCTGGCCTCTTTCGTCTCGTCTTAATATGCATACAGTTCAGGACACTACACTAGCGGTTGAATTAGCGGCCCACTCATCAGGTTTCCGACACAGTCTCCCCGGCGGGGTCTTACAGCCCAGGCGTGCTATCCCCGATCTCTGCAAAAGTTCGAGAGCGCATACATCAGCATCGGCAAGGCTGAAGCCATTATTGCGGCCGCTGCGGCTCACTATTGACTGCTGTGGCTACATTCATTTCTCGATGGCAATGGACGCGTTGCCAGACTGATGTCACACGCCATGCAGCCTGAATCACGCGACACCGGTGGTGTATTGTCAGATTTTTTTACACTTCGTTTTCAACTATCAATATTAACGGCAGTGCCTAACTGATTATTTTTGTTGGCATTTTTGAAATGTATCGTTAGTTGCCATATGCCTTGACACTAAAAATAAGATATAGCAACCTCAATGCAGGTGTCGGTTATTTTTACAACTTTACGCGTTGTGTCCAGAGGGAAATTCCTATTCTACTGATAAATATGGGTTTTTTAATAACGGTGTAAAACTTGCAGTGCTATACATAGCCATAGCCTAAGGAGGTGTACCATGAAACCATCAAGGATTATTGCTTGCGTCGTCGCACTGTTGGTCACGTCATTGAACGCATCAGCGGCAATGATTTACGACAATGAAACCAACTTTCTGTCTGCCTTGAGTAGCACCACTACATACGACTTCGAGGTCGGCTCAGGCTTTCCGTCGGCATCAGGAGGGTTTGCTAACATCGGGGTGTTCGACAGCATCAATTTCGGTGCCACTGTGTATGAGTCAACATTACTTGCAACCTCTGGTCTTCAGACAATGGCCGGGAGTTCCGGCACATTCAGCAGCGCGGTGATTGACTTTACGGGCATCGCCAATGCGCCTGAAGCATTTGGGTTTTTCGCACTAGACCTAACGACTAATCAGCAAGGCAATCCCAACGAGATTATTGAAGTCGTTGTCGATTACACGAATATTGCAGACGAAATCTTTGCCATTGAGCAGGTGGTCGGGGGTTGGGCCGGTGATGCCGTCTACTTCGGACTCGTGGCAACAGACACAATCGATCAAATCACATTAACCGGAAAGAACTCTCTCGCCGACCAGGGAAACACCCGGGCATGGGCTATTGATGACCTGACGATCGCCACCACCACTGTTCCGGAACCCAGCACGCTTGCGCTGCTTGGCTTAGGTTTTGCTGGCATCGGTTTCAGCAGGCGACGCACTAAGTAAGCTGAAGGATTTTTCTCGTATCAGCCCCGGATTTACAGTTCGGGGCTTTTTTATGTCTGTCTGGCTGTCCTCTACAAGATGGTGGCGCCCATGTGGAAAAACATAACGCCGCAGATGGTGCTTTGGCACTTCGTCCGAAGTGCCCTAGTGTAGGTTGTCACTCATTTCATAACTTATAATGGCCCCATTTTTCACCATTCAGCGTTGCTCGTTGTCGCCATAGGTCCACTATGACTCCGCCTCGCGCCTTGCCTGCTAAAAAATGGGACTCATTCTAATGGTACAAAATGAGTGACGACCTACACTAGCCTTCCGCATTATTGGTGATCAACTTTCTAATCTGGATCAAGGGCGGGTTGTTGGGAATGAGGGTGCCTTTAACATCAAAACTGGGAAACCCCATTTCTTTTGATGAGAAGCCTGCCTGGCTCAGTTTCTCTGACAACTCCCGGCTCGCACCAGGGTGGCGATCTACTACATACTCCACATAGGGGATTTCCGCCCTGTTCAGTTCACGGCGTTTCACCTCGCAATATTCACACCCTGTAACAGAGTACATAATCAGCTGATCATGCTCGGTTAACTTAACTGCGGGGTTTTCAATGACCAGATTACCCGCCCCCTGGTAGATCACTGTGCCAAAAAAACTTAAAGCCACGAAATACAGGATGCCTTTGCCTTTCATTATGTTTGTCCTTTTATCTCTGCCTCTGTTTCGATACCCTGCCTTCGACATCCACAGACTGCATTCGGTTCACTACCGGGCTACCTGTTAGCCCGCAATCTCCGCAGGGGCGAAAGAGGGGCACTTTTGCTTGACCTCTTTTACTTGACCATTTTACTATTCGTTACCAAGCAAGACTGAAGTTTCCCGAAGCATTCCCCTGCATAAACTAATGTAGTTCAATGATGGGTGGTGATCCGCCTCCGTCTTTTCCGGTTTTGTCAAATTTTTATTTCCCTGCAAGCGATCTTCGGGGTAGATGCGGGCTGGGTGATGAGTTGCTTTCTGTGCTTGGCATGCCACAAGTATCCCTGAAAATCATTGTGACAACGAGGTCTTTATGAAGTCTGAAGCATCATTGCGCCACCGTGCCGGCGTGTGGATAGAATCCAAGCCGGTTCAGCACCTGATTATCGGCTTGATCGTGTTGAATGCCATTAGCCTGGGGATGGCGACTTCCGATGTGCTTGAGGCTAAATATGGCCATTGGCTGGATTTTGTCGACAATGCTGTGCTGGTGGTGTTTGTCATTGAAATAGCCACGAAACTCTTTGCCTTTAGAGGGAAGTTTTTCAGCAGTGCGTGGAATGTCTTTGATTTTTTGATCGTGGGAATCGCCCTGATCCCAACCAGTGGGCCGCTTGAGGTTCTGCGTGTGCTGCGTATCTTGCGTGTGTTGCGCCTCATTTCGCTCATTCCACAATTACGCGTGGTGACCGAAGCACTGTTGGGCGCGATTCCCGGCATCGTATCGGTGGCGGGTTTGATGTCCATTATCTTTTATGTGTTTTCGGTCATGGCCACGGAGCTGTTTGGCAATGACCACCCCGAGTGGTTTGGTTCCCTGGGTGACTCGATGTATACCCTGTTTCAGGTGATGACGCTGGAAAGCTGGTCGATGGGCATTGTCCGGCCGGTAATGGAGACCCACGCCTATGCCTGGGCGTTTTTCATTCCCTTCATCCTGATCGCCACCTTCACCATGCTGAATCTGTTCATCGCCATCATTGTCGATGCAATGCAAAGCGTGCAGGCTATGAAGACCGAACAGGATAAAGAGGTGATCGAGGAAGTGGTGCACAGCGAACACCAGCAGTTGAGCGAAGAGATTCGTGGTTTGAAGCAGGATATTGATGAGCTGAAACTGCTGCTGCGGGAAAGGCGTAAATCTTCTTGAGAATATCCTGATTTCCCCATCCGGCGAAGGCAGTTTTTCATCTAACGAAAAAAGAAATCAATATAGACAACAAGGCTTTTTTCTAGTCCATATTAGGAGCGCTTTCCCCAACCTACTTTTCTGTTCTCCGCATTACGATTTTCATCAAGGCAGCCAGATAGTTGGAGTTTTCCATATTTTTGCATCGTTTGCTGTGGTGAATATGCAGTAGGGAGGGAGAATTTGACCCGCTAGATTGATTAATAAGTCGTATTTTCCCTAGCTGAAATCAACGTCAGCTCATGTGCATTGTGGCAAGCGCGGGGCAGGGAAAATCAAGCGAAATGGGGAAGGGTTTTGTGTTTCCGTTAAGGTGGGGCCGGGTGCCCGTGACTGGGGCAGATGACGAGGTGGGTCGATGGGCTATCGGTGCAGAAGTCTGAATTGAGCAGTGAGTCGTAGAAAACGGCCCATTATATAAGAATGGCTCCCCAGGGCGGACTCGAACCACCGACAGGCTGATTAACAGTCAGCTGCTCTACCAACTGAGCTACTGGGGAACAGCAGAAACTCAAGAGGGGCGTATGGTACCCGCGAGTATGACAACGGTCCATAGAGGATAAACCGGGTTTTAAAAAAAGCTTTTCGAGGCGCAGTCGCCTCCGTGAAAACGAACTTTCACGGGGCTTCCGATCAGGCGCAGGCTCGCTCGATGCGATCCAGGGCTTCGGCCAGTATCTCCAGGCTGGTGGCGTAGGACAGGCGTGAGTAGCCGGGAGCACCAAAGGCGGAGCCGGGTACCAGGGCGACGCCGGCCTGGGTGATAAGATGTTCGCAGAAGGCGACATCGTCGGCCTGGCCGAGGTTGCTGATGGCCTGCGTGCAGTTGGGGAAGCTGTAAAAGGCGCCCTGTGATGGCAGGCAGGTCAGGCCACGGATGTTGTTGAGTCGCTCGACCACATAGTCGTGGCGCTCCTTGAAGGCTGTCAGCATGGTCTGGATGCAGGACTGGTCGCCATCCAGCGCCGCCTGTGCCGCCACCTGCGAAATGGAGGTGGGGTTGGAGGTGCTTTGCGACTGGATCTTTTTCATGGCCTTGATCAGCCATTCCGGCCCGCCAGCATAGCCGATGCGCCAGCCGGTCATGGAGTAGGCCTTGGAGACGCCATTCAGCACCACGCCGCGCTCCACCAGTGACGGGCACAGGCTGAGGATGTTGGCGAAGGGCTCGTCGCTCCACAGGATGGGCTCGTAGATATCGTCGGAGGCGACGATGATGTTTGGGTGTGTCTCCAGAACCGCGCCCAATGCCTTTAATTCCGCATGGCTATAGGTGACGCCGGTGGGATTCGACGGGCTGTTGATAACCACCAGCCGGGTCTTCGCCGTGATGGCCGCCTCCAGTTGTTCGGGGCTGATCTTGAATCCGGCCTCGATGCCGGCCTCGACGATCACGGGCTTGCCCTCCGCCAGCAGCACCATATCCGGGTAGGAGACCCAGTAGGGGGCGGGGATGATGACCTCGTCACCGGGGTTCAGCAGCGCCTGGGTCAGATTGAAAAAGCTATGCTTGCCACCGCAGGAAACCAGGATCTGCCCGGGCGTGTATTCGAGCCCGTTGTCGCGCTGTAATTTACGTATCACTGCCGCCTTCAGTTCCGGCGTGCCGTCCACCTCGGTGTACTTGGTGAAGCCGTCGTTGATGGCCGCGATGGCGGCCTGCTTGATGTGATCGGGGGTGTCGAAATCCGGCTCGCCGGCACCCAGGCCGATAATATCCTGACCGGCGGACCGCAGCGCCTTGGCGCGTGCGGTGATGGCCAGGGTCGGGGAAGGTTTGATGCTTTGAACGCGGTGGGATAACTGCTTGTTCAAGCCTGTGTCCTCTGCTTGGGGATTCAGGTGTTAATATACTCGATTGGTTTCCGATCAAGAATGGTCTATGAGCAAAAAGTTTGAATTGGTATCGGCATTTTCCCCCGCCGGCGATCAGCCGCAGGCGATCCGTCGTTTGATCGAAGGTATGCAGGCCGGTGAGGCGGGGCAGACTCTGCTGGGCGTGACGGGTTCCGGCAAGACCTTCACCATGGCCAATGTTATCGAGGCCATGCAGCGTCCCACCATCATCATGGCGCCCAACAAGACCCTGGCGGCGCAGCTGTACGGGGAAATGAAGGAATTCTTCCCGCACAACGCGGTGGAGTATTTTGTTTCCTATTACGACTACTATCAGCCCGAGGCCTATGTGCCGGCCTCCGATACCTTCATTGAGAAGGATGCCTCGGTGAATGAGCATATCGAGCAGATGCGCCTGTCTGCCACCAAGGCGCTGATGGAACGCAAGGATGCCATCATCGTCGCCACCGTGTCGGCTATTTATGGTTTGGGTGATCCCGAGTTGTATCTGAAGATGGTGCTGCACCTGTCACGTGGCGACATCATCGATCAGCGCGACCTGCTGCGCCGCCTGGCCGAGCTGCAGTACAAGCGCAACGACGTGGAGCTGCACCGCGCCACCTATCGCGTGCGCGGTGATGTGATCGACATTTATCCAGCCGATTCTGATCGCGAAGCGGTGCGGGTCGAGTTGTTCGGCGATGAGATCGATAACTTGTCCCATTTCGATCCGCTTACTGGCGAGGTGCTGGAGCGCCTGCCGCGCATCACCATCTATCCCAAGTCCCATTACGTCACGCCGCGCCACACCATCCTCGAGGCCGTCGAGCAGATCAAACAGGAGTTGCCCGAGCGGCTGGAGTACTATTACAGCGAGAACAAACTGGTGGAGGCGCAGCGACTGGAGCAGCGGGTCAAGTACGACATCGAGATGATGCAAGAGCTGGGCTATTGCTCGGGCATCGAGAACTACTCACGCTATCTGTCCGGGCGCAACCCCGGCGAGCCGCCACCGACGCTGATCGACTACCTGCCCGACGAGGCGCTGATGATCCTCGACGAGTCACATGTCACCGTGCCACAGATCGGCGGTATGTATCGCGGCGACCGTTCGCGCAAGGAAAACCTGGTGCAGTACGGTTTCCGTCTGCCCTCGGCGCTGGACAACCGGCCGCTGCGCTTCGAGGAATTCGAGCGACTGATGCCGCAGGCCATCTTTGTCTCCGCGACCCCGGCGGACTACGAGCTGGAGCACTCCGGTGCGATCATCGAGCAGGTGGTGCGCCCCACCGGCCTGCTCGACCCGGAGATCGAGGTGCGCCCGGCCACCACCCAGGTGGACGACCTGCTGTCACAGATCCACCAGCGTGTGGCGGAGTACGAGCGGGTGCTGGTCACCACCCTCACCAAGCGCATGGCCGAGGATCTCACGGATTATCTTTCCGAGCACGGCGTGCGTGTGCGCTACATGCACTCCGACATCGACACCGTGGAGCGGGTGGAGATCATCCGCGACCTGCGCCTGGGTGAATTCGATGTACTGGTGGGCATCAACCTGCTGCGCGAGGGGCTGGATATGCCGGAGGTTTCGCTGGTGACCATCCTCGATGCCGACAAGGAGGGTTTCCTGCGTTCCGAGCGTTCGCTGATTCAGACCATTGGCCGCGCCGCGCGCAACGTGCGTGGCAAGGCGATTCTCTATGGTGACCGCATCACCCGGTCGATGCAAAGGCCATCGACGTCACCGAGGCACGCCGCCAAAAGCAGATGGCCTACAACGAGGTGCACGGTATTACGCCAACGACCATCAAAAAGAATATCGCCGATGTGCTGGAAGGGGCCTACGGTGGCGCGGCACGCAGCAAGCCGTCGGAATATGCCAAGGTGGCGGAGGAGGCCATCGAATACGCGGCCATGTCACCGGCCGAGGTGATGAAGCGTATCAAGCAGCTGGAACAGAAAATGTACCAGCATGCGCAGGATCTGGAGTTTGAAGAAGCGGCGCGGCTGCGTGATGAGATCGACCGGGTGCGGGAGAATATGCTCGGCGTGCGGGAGGCGGTGTCGGTGTAATCATTCGTGCAATAAAAGCTGCCACGGTGCTGAAAAAAACGCCGGTGGCCTCTTGTAAAATTTTGCGCCGATCTGTATCTTACGCGTTCTCTTCGGAGGCGCGTAGCTCAGTTGGTTAGAGCACCACCTTGACATGGTGGGGGTCGGTGGTTCGAGTCCACTCGCGCCTACCAATTCCCTTCGGTAGCGATGCCAAGCGGCGTCACCCAAGCGACGGTTCTGTCGCAAATAATCCATTTTTGGCGGTCGTGTTTGACCGTGGTGCCGGTTAGTTTTTCTCCACGAAGGCCGTGAGCAGGGGCTTGCGTCGATCGCCATCGATGTGTTCGAGATAATTGATGCGGCGCTCGACAATCCGTCGGCGGTCCTCGGTCACCAGGGTTCCCTGGCCATCAAGGTAGGGGAAATCCAGTTGGCATTGCCAGCTTCGCCTGTCGTTGTTTAATCGACGTTCGGTGCATAACCTCCTTTCTTTCAGCATCAAAAACCTCCCGGTTGTGTAAATCCGTTTTTGTCGAGCTATAGGCAATCAATATCACTTCGAAAGAGTATTCGGTACAGAATAGACCTAATGTCTCTACTATAAAACCCTTGATGATGAACGGGGTAATTCCCCGACGAACGGTGGTTTTAGGCAGGCTTACGGGTTGAGCTGTTTTTGTACCGCTGAAAATGGCCGTATCCACGGTGTCCATTTTTGCATGGGGGCGGGGAGTTTCTTGATGGCGGACTTGGCAGCGGCCCGGGAAGGAAAGCTGCCATAGATCAGGTGGTGCCACTCGACACCCTTTTTGTCCTTTGTCTGGAAATGAATCAGGGTTTGATTCACGCTGCCAGAGGCCGCCAGCCGCAGTATCCACGGCAAGTCCTTGCTGCGTGCCAGCTGAATGGTAAAGTGAGTGGGGTCCTGTTTTTTGATCCAGGTGATGCCCTTGGTGACCGGCTTGCTGTGATAAGGGGCGTGGGCAATGCGCGGCTGTGGTTTTTCGACCTCGCGCACCGGTATGTCGATGTTTAATTTGCCCAGTGCCGCAGTCGCCTGCTTTACCTTTTGCCGGCTGGCGATGCGCAGCCAGTATTTGGCCTGCTCGAGATCCTTGGCCACCCCCCGGCCCTCCGCGTAAAGCATGCCAAGGTTGTACTGCGCAAACGAATAGCCTTGATCGGCGGCCATTTGATACCAGATAGCGGCCTTTTTGGCATGGGCGGGGCCGGCCAGTCCCTTTTCATAAAAGACACCCAGATTATTCTGCGCAATCTCGTGTCCCTGATCCGCTGCCTTCCGGTACCACGTGGCCGCGGTTTGCATATCTTTCGTAACCCCATTACCGGTGTGAAACATCCAGCCAATGCTGGCTTGCGCCTTGGCATAACCGGTATCGGCCAAGGGCAGCCAGGCCTTGTAGGCCACTTCATATTGACCGAACAGGAAGGCCATGCGGCCGGTCTCGTAGCGGTCTTCGATGACGTTTAGCGGCAGTTCGTCATCGTCATCATCATCTTCTTCGTCGATTTCGGTGTAGCCGCAATTTTCCTCTTCGGCTGGCAGAGTACCGCTATCGGCAGCGGCGGTGGAACAGGCCAGGCAAAGACCAAGGAGGAGAATAAGGGTGAGAAATCGCATGTGGTGTTTATCAACCGTGGCCCGCGTGATCCTTGGGGGGACAAGTATGGTGTGTTTTACGTTCAGATTAAGAGGGTTGATTATACTGATGATCATGCGGGAAACCCTGGATAACCAGCCAGTTTAGTATGACGTTGTGCCGCTGGTGTGACAAGGTCCTGAAACCGCGGATTCAGGAGCTTGATTACCTATCGGTCATGCCTCCATCCATCTGTAATCCACGCTTGGCACCGAATGTGCTTCTGCTCTGGTTCAAAAATCATCAGAAACCCGGTACAGAGCCCATTGCTGCCCCTCACTGTTATTGACCCGAGAGCGAATCCGAGCGCGGCAGGCCGTCTGCAGGCGGGGGCCTTGCTGTTCCTGCTGCTGGTCGGGCAGGGCCAGGCGGCGCCGCTGCCACCGGCAGCCGCCAGTGCTGGCAGTGAGTCCGGGCGTGAATTCGTGATGCCCGAACGGCCGCCGATTCCCAGCGAAGTGCTGGTCAACGGCGAGGCGCCAGCCGCCACGGACACCCCGCCCACGCCACAAGGCCCGCGGATCTTCGTGCGCCGCCTCGAGCTTGCAGGTGTGAAGGAGCGGCCGGAAAACGGCATCCGCGTGGCTGATTTACAGACTCTGGTGGAGCGTCTGTTGGCGGAACGCCTGATGGCGGCCGATACGGTCCCCGCTGCTGAGCTGTCGGAAACGGCATTGAAACAGGAGCTGCAACGCCTCATCGATAACATGCAGAAGCCGGAGGCGAGCAGCGAACCCATCACGCCTGAGGCCTTGCAACGGCTCATCGACAAGCTGCGCTCGGAGCAGCAAAAGGCCGGGCTGGGTATCGATGAACTGCAAGGGATTGCCGCCGAGGTGGCGCGTTATTACCGTCGCCACGGCCTGATCCTGGCCCAGGTCTACATTCCGCCGCAGACCATCCGCGACGGCGTGGTGACCCTGCGCGTGGTCGAGGGCCGGTTCGGCCAGGTGCTGGTGGAAAAACCTCGGCGCTACACCGTGGCTCAGCTCACCCAGCCCTTTGCTGGGCAGGTTGGTCAGCCGGTGGCCCGGCAGCGGATCGAAGAGGCCCTGCTGCTGCTGTCCGACTACCCTGGCCTGCGCAGCTTCGGCGTGTTTCGTCCCGGCAGCGAACCCGGCACCACCGATCTGGTGATCTCGGTGCTGGAGGAGCGGCGCGTCGAGGCCCGCCTGCACGCCGACAACTACGGCTCGCAGTACACCGGTGAATACCGCGCCCGTGCCGACCTGGTCATC
>JAJRWE010000188.1 GCA_024276955.1 Gammaproteobacteria bacterium | reverse complement strand
CGGCCTGCCGTTGCTGTTCTTCTTTTACTTTGGCAGGTGGAGTGCCGAGGATGTTGGAAAGATCGGCGAGCAGCCTGTCGAATTCCGGCGACGGCGCCCTACCATCCCAGTCGGCGAGCCTGGCAGCCTGGATGCTGCGAAAACCTATGGGCGGCTGGATATGATCGATCAGCACCGGCGCGAGCACACCGCGCCGCTTGCCCTCGTCGGCCTCTTCGTGCACCCAATCGGAGTCGACAGAACGTTTCGACCAGACCGTAACCATGCAACGGCAGGTGTCGATCTCGGTGCCGATCACCTGGCGCCAGGTTCCGCCGACGGGAATAGTCCTGTCCCAAAATACCGACCAACCCGTCTCTTCGAGTGCGCGCAGCAGGGGCTTGATTCTGCCCAGATCCTCACTGGCGTAGCTGACGAAGATGTCACTCACTGCTTCGCTTCCCGGATGTGATCCTTATCTGTATCAGACGTGGTGAATTTTTCAGTGGTCTCCCCTTACACCTTAGCTCAAAAATCAATCAGCCGGGAGTGTCGCAGAGCGATAATCATAACGTGAAAAGGGGGGACAATACGTCCCCACCAAAAGGAATCCGTAGGCGGAATCAATCCTCCGCCGCTACGATACGGTAAATGCCCGCCTTGTGATGAACAACGTAGAGTTCACCATCATTCCCCTCACCAAAGGACGAGATCCTCAACGAAGTATTCAGCAGCAGACGGTTGTCGAAGCCGCCACGGTTATCCGGGAACAAACCCCAGATTTTGCCCGAACAATAGTCGCCGTACAGATACACGCCATCCAAACCCTCTATGGCCGTGCCGCGATAGACGTAACCGCCGGTCACCGAGCAGTCCGAGCCGTTAGCGTATTCGGCCACCGGGTCGATGAGATCGCTGCTGTCGCACGGGGACGCGTTGTAACAGTGCGCACCCTCGCGAATATTCCAACCATAATTGCCGCCGAGCTGGATACGATTGATCTCCTCCCACTTGTTCTGTCCCACGTCGGCCAACCATAGATCACCGGTCTGACGATCGAAGCTCCAGCGCCAGGGATTGCGCAGGCCCCAGGCATAGATTTCAGCGCGGCCACCGCCCTGGGCGAAGGGATTGTCGGCGGGGATGCTGTAGGCGCCGTTGCCGCTGACATCAATGCGCAGCATGGCGCCCAGTAGGGTGCCGGTATTCTGCCCATTGCCGTCGGGATCACCGCCGGAACCGCCATCGCCGAAACCGATATAGAGATTGCCGTCCGGGCCGAAGGCAATCTGACCGCCGTTGTGATTGCCGTAGGGCTGGTCGAGGGTCAGCAGTATCTGCTCGGAATCCGTGTCCAGGGTCAGCCCGTCATCACGGCTTACGAAGCGGGATATCACGGATTGCAACGTATTGGCCTCGGTGCGTGTATAGGACAGATACACGCGGCCATTTGCCGCGAAGGCAGGATCGAAGGCCATGCCCAGCAGGCCCGCCTCGTTGGGGCCATTTTCGACACGCCCACGGATATCGACGAACACCGCTGCCGGCTGGCCATCAAGCAGACGCAGGATGCGCCCGGGCTGCTCCACGACATAACCGCCATTAGCGGGCCCTGCAATGAAAGCCAACGGGCGGCTGAGTGGCTCGTTTTCAAATATCCGTGTCAGGGCAATGCCCTTGAAGCTTGCGTCACTACCGCCATCAGATACCGGGGGGGTTGAATTGTCACGCGTGCATGCTGCCAGAATACCCACGATCAGCAGAGACAGGGCGAGCGCCCGGTTTACCGACATGCCATTATCACCTCTGTACTTGCCCTGCATAATCCACCTCCCCTGTTTCCCGGGCCGCCGGCAGTCTGTGTAGAATGGTCTCAGCCACTGCGCACCACCGTGCAATTCACAAACCATAAAGCAGGAACCCACAGTTTGAACCCAAACCCCAAAGATGTCACCCCAGACACTCTGGCCGTCGATGGCCGCACCGACCCAGAACGCAGCCACAAACTGGCCACAGAACTCGGCCTGCCGCTCTGTCATTCGGACGGCGACTGCGACGCATTTGATTTTCTGCTGGTCTACCTTTCAGCGGAAGATATCGATGAGGAAACCGGCCTGCCTGCACTCGCGCTGCGCGACACCAGCGGCCGCAGTGGCAAGCCCCTGTGGGTGAATTTCACCAGCGGGAAAATGAGCCATCGGTTGCGTTTTGGTGGAGGGCGCGGCCAGCCGCTGGCGCGGGCGATGGGGCTGAAGGGAGGCGCCGATCCGCTCATCGTGGATGCCACCGCCGGGCTGGGCCGCGATGGCTTTGTGCTTGCCGGTCTCGGCGCGCGGGTCACGCTGCTGGAGCGTTCGCCAGTGATGGCCGCTCTGCTAGCCGACGGACTGGAGCGCGCCCGGCAGCACGAGGAAACCCGCATTATTGCCGACAACCACTTGCAGTTAGTGAATACCGATGCCGCGCAATGGCTACAGCAATGCCCGGCACAGGAGCGTCCGGACGTGGTCTATCTCGACCCCATGTATCCGCATCGCGGCAAAAGTGCCTTGGTGAAAAAGGAGATGCGCACCCTGCGCGCGATGGTCGGTGATGACGTGGATGCCCCGGCCCTGCTGTCCGCAGCGCTGGCGTGTGCAAAGAAACGTGTGGTGGTCAAGCGACCCAAGGGGGCACCACTGCTGGCAGGGCCGAAACCTTCGGGTGACATAGCGTCGAAAAATACCCGATACGATTTATATACCTGCTGATTTCCGGCCATTCAACAGATCAACCCAACGGCAATTAAATACATCGCACATCCACCCGTAGGAGCGGCCCCTCAGGCCGCGATGATTCCGGCTAGCGCGGCCTGAGGGGCCGCTCCTGCACGGTCTGTTTTCTTACCGGCTTGCTGGCCCCCAATCGCTATTGCAGACAGTCGCCCTGCACACGAGGTTCAACCTAGATTAATCGGTTGAACGGCCTGCCCAGTGGTTCTGAGTGCCCGTCTGACGTAGCAAAAAAATGAGTTAATGGCCTTGTTCCTTAACGAGTTTTTTTGCATAGTCAGGTGGGCACTCAGAGCTGCTGGGCAGGTCGTAGCGTCCTCACCCTGCAGGTGAAGTCTGGCTTTCAGGTGAATTCGTTGATGACCATACACTTAGACTTACCTCGAAGCGGTCAACTGATTAATCTAGGTTCAAAGCTCAGACCAATGGTCTCGAAAAGCATCCGGCTGCTGAGCGGCTTCGGCACGCAGGCCTCGGCACCGGCCATCAGAATCCGCTGCTTCAGCGCCACATCATCGGTACGGGTCAGGGCAATAATGCGCACCCCCTGCGAGGCCGGGTCGGTCTTGATGCGCCGGCAGATTTCAAAGCCGTCGTGGCGCGGCAGGTGGAAATCCAGCAGAACCACATCCGGGCGGAAAGCGAGCATCTTGCGCCCGGCCTCGAAGGCATCGTGCACCGCGCAGACCTCCAGCGTCCCCGAGGACGTATCGAAAAGATTCATCAGCAGCCGGGATATCCGGCGATCACTCTCCACGATCAGAATGCGCAACTTTCCCCGGTCGGGGCGGCTCAGGCCGATACTCTGTTCACGGGCAAAATGATGCACATCCTGCAAACTGAATAAACGACGGCCACCCATATCGATGTGGACATGCAGCCTGCCCTGCTGCAGCCACTCGCACACCGTGACCGGTGACGCCATCAACAGGGCAGCCACTTCTTCGTCGCTCAGATTGGTTTTTTTCGCCATTCCCACAAACTCCGGGCGAGCCACATTGCTCAGAGTGATTAGCGGCCAAATACGTGGAGGGCTTTAGGTGGCACCAGTGGTGGCGACGGCGCAGAGGATGCGGATTATCTCCGCTTCGCCAGCCAATGTGGGGGGACGGGCGGCCTGTTCTGGTCGGATCTGTAGGAGTGGACCATGGCCACAACATCGTCGAACTGATTGTGGGAGCGGCTTCAGCCGCGAAGATTAAATCCAGCTTTCTTCGCGGCTAAAGCCACTCCCACATTTATCGTGTTTTCCTGCCAGCCTTCGCAGAAATGGCTCGCCTACCCGGCGATCAGTCTATACCTGCCGGGATCAGGGCGAATAACCATCGGTGAGGGTTTTCATGAAGGCGACGAGGTCGGCCTCTTCTTCCGCTGACAGCAACAGGTCACCGCTAAAGGTATCGTCCAGATTGTCAGCAACTTCCGGATCTGGCCAGCAATCCACGAAGGGAACGGCGCTACCAAAACAATTCTTCGGATCACGCTCATTGTAGAAATTCACGACCTGCTCCAGGGTCGCCAGCGAACCATTATGCATATAGGGCGCGGTCAGCTCCACGTTGCGCAGGGTAGGCACCTTGAACTTGCCACGCTCACCGGAAGCGGGGGCAGAGGCAACAAGATTCGGATTGGCCGCCAGACCGATATCAACGAAGGCTGTACCTAACGGATGATTCGGGTTCTTCGGCACACCGATATTCCAGTAGCTGAAATCGGTGAACAGCACGCCCGATGAACCACCAATCTTTTCCAGCTTGTGGCATTCGGCGCATTTGCCCTTGCCATCGATCTGGAACAGATCGAATCCTCGGTTTTCTGCCTCGGTAAAACAGGAGCGATCGGGACAGTAATCAAACTTGGAGCTGAACGCCGCAAACAGTGCCGTTCGTTCAAAGGTGGCAATGGCGTCCGCGATGAAATCATAGGCCGTATTCACATCATCCAGACTGCTCGCGCCATAGACGGCCTTGAAACCCGTCGCATAGTTGGCGACCCTGACCGCATCGACCACACCCTGCTTGGTGTTGGCCATCTCCTTCGGGTTCAGGAACGGCCCCTTGGCCTGTCCCTCCAAATCGGCCTCGCGGCCATCGAGGAACTGACCACCGATATAGCGCGGATTCTCTGGATCGGTGGTGGTGTCGTAGTGAAAATCCGGTGAAAACATGGCGTAGGCCGCCGTGGGGGCATTGCGATCACCAAACTCCCCAGTAATCGCACCTTCGGAGACGGGGCTGACATTGGTACTATCCGGGTCGGCAAAACCGTCACCCGGCAGTAGGCTGTGGCAGGTTTCGCAGGACTGGCCCGCGGGCTCCGACAGATTGGTGTCCTTGTAAAGCATGGCGCCCAGTGCGGCCTTCGTCATGCCCGAACCACCCGGATTGCCCGGATTCATTG
>JAJRWE010000187.1 GCA_024276955.1 Gammaproteobacteria bacterium | reverse complement strand
TGCGTGGGCTGGATGTGGCGACCCTCGAAGAGGTTGGCAATGCCCTCGGTGTGACCCGCGAGCGGGTGCGGCAGATTCAGATCGAGGCCCTCAAACGCCTGCGTGGCGTGATGGAGCGTGAAGGCTTTTCGGTGGATACCATACTTAAATAGCAGGACTGAGGACTGAGTGCACAGGACTAAGTGTAGACTGCTCAGTCCTCAGTCCGTCCCGTCCTTATCCGTGATCAACCCCGCCACCACATTCCTGCCCTCATTCATGAGAATGTTGTAGGTTCGGCAGGCCGCTGCCGTGTCCATGATTTCCACGCCGATCTGCCGAGAGGTCAGTTCGGCAAGAATCTCCGCGCCGGGAAACTCCAGCGTCTCACCCGTGCCCAGCAGCACCACCTCCGGCGCCAGCGCCACGATGGCTTGCAGGTGTTCCGCCAACAGTTCATCGAGGCTGTTGGGCGACCAGTCGTCGATGAGCTGTTTAGGGCTGATGATGCAGCTGCGGGTGAGGGTTCTGACCTCCACCGGCTGCGGCTTGTCGGCCTCCAGGTTGGCCGGCAGGGTGATGTTGATTGCGCCCGGGCTGTAGGCGCGGATGCTGTAGGAGGTAAAGTCTCGTTCCTGGTTGAATTTCATGTCGTTTCTCGAATAGCCGGCGGCGGTTTCGGGTTCATGGCCAAGGGGCCTGTGGGTGCGGTATACTTTGCGCCTTTTTTGCGCACCGGATTGTTGGCTTTCTACGCATGTTTGACGAATTTCCAAGAATAAAGCGCCTGCCGCCCTACGTTTTCAATATTGTAAACGACTTGAAGGCCAAGGCGCGCGCGCGCGCGGCGAAGATATCGTCGATTTCGGCATGGGCAACCCGGATCAGCCCACGCCCAAACACATTGTCGACAAGCTGGTGGAGGTGTCGCAGCGCGGTAATACTCACCGTTATTCGGTCTCCCGGGGCATCCCCCGCCTGCGTCGCGCCATCTGCAACTGGTACAAGGACCGCTACGGCGTGGAGCTGGATCCGGAGTCCGAGGCCATTGTCACCATCGGTTCCAAGGAAGGCCTGGCGCACCTGGCGATGGCCACAGTGGGGCCGGGCGATGCGGTGCTGGTGCCCAATCCCTCCTATCCGATTCATCCCTACGGCTTTGTGATTGCCGGCGCCGATATTCGTCACGTGCCGCTGGTGCCGGGCGGGGATTTCTTCTCCGAGCTGGAGAAAGCGATAAAAGACACCTGGCCCAAGCCGAAGATGCTGGTGCTGAATTTTCCCGGCAATCCCACCACCCAGTGCGTGGAGCTGGAATTCTTCGAGAAGGTGGTGGCCATCGCCAGGGAGCACGAGATCTGGGTGGTGCACGACATTGCCTATGCCGATATCGTCTTCGATGGCTACAAGCCACCCTCCATTCTCGAGGTGCCGGGGGCCAAGGAAGTGGCGGTGGAGTTCTACACCCTGTCCAAGAGTTACAACATGCCGGGCTGGCGGGTCGGCTTTATGGTTGGCAACCCGACCCTGGTGGCGGCGCTGGCGCGCATAAAATCGTATCTCGATTACGGTATGTTTACGCCGATTCAGGTGGCGGCCATCGCTGCGCTGGAAGGGCCGCAGGAGTGCGTAAAGGAGATTGCCGACATGTACTGCAGCCGTCGTGACGTGCTGTGCGACGGCCTCAATGCGCTGGGCTGGACGGTTGAAAAGCCCAAGGCCACCATGTTTGTGTGGGCGCCGATTCCTGAGCAGTACAAGCATCTCGGTTCGCTGGAGTTCAGCAAGAAGCTGCTGCAGGAGGCCCGCGTGGCGGTGTCGCCGGGCATCGGCTTCGGCGAATACGGCGACGACCACGTGCGCTTTGGTCTGATCGAAAATGAACACCGCACGCGCCAGGCGCTGCGCGGCATCCGCGACATGTTTCGCGCCGATGCGGGGGAGCAGAAGTCGTCGGACGGTTAGCAAGCAGCTTGCTTGAAGTCCGCAGCAAAGATTGGCAAGAAGGTATTGTTGAAGTGGTTGGCAACGGCGCGAGGCAGCTGTTCCGAGACTCAATGAATTGAAAGGGGAATAACGTTGGAACCGGTAAAGGTAGGACTGTTGGGAATGGGCACCGTCGGCGGCGGTACCGTGAACGTACTCAAGCGTAACGCGGAGGAGATCGCTCGTCGTGCCGGTCGTGGCGTGGTGATTACCCACGCAGCCACCCGTGATATCAATAAGCAACGTATCTGCGATACCACCGGCATCACCCTCACGACAGACCCGCAGGTGGTGGTGAATGATCCCGAGGTGCAGATTATCGTCGAGCTGATCGGCGGCGACGGCCTGGCCCGCGAACTGGTGCTGGCGGCCATCGCCAACGGCAAGCATGTGGTCACCGCCAACAAGGCGCTGATTGCCAAGCACGGCAATGAAATTTTTGCTCGGGCGCAGGAAAAGGGCGTGGTCGTGGCCTTTGAGGCCGCCGTGGCTGGCGGTATCCCCATCATCAAGGCGGTGCGCGAGGGCCTGGCGGCCAACCGCGTGGAGTGGCTGGCCGGTATCATCAACGGTACCGGTAACTTCATTCTCACCGAGATGCGCGACAAGGGGCGCGATTTTGCCGACGTGCTCGCCGAGGCGCAGGCCCTGGGTTATGCCGAGGCCGATCCCACCTTCGACGTGGAGGGCATCGATGCCGCGCACAAGCTGACCATCCTCGCCTCCATCGCCTTCGGCATCCCGCTGCAGTTCGAGGCCTGTTTCACCGAGGGCATCACGCGCATCACTCGCGAAGACGTGAATTACGCCGAGGAGCTGGGCTACCGCATCAAGCACCTGGGCATGGCGCGGCACACCGACAAGGGTGTCGAACTGCGTGTGCACCCAACCTTGATCCCCGAGCGCCGCCTGATCGCCAACGTCGATGGTGTGATGAATGCGGTGCTGGTGAAGGGCGACGCCGTTGGCCCGACCCTGTACTACGGCGCCGGTGCTGGTGCCGAACCCACCGCCTCGGCGGTGGTGGCGGATCTGGTGGACGTCACCCGCACGCTGACCGCCGACCCGGAAAACCGTGTGCCGCACCTGGCCTTTCAGCCCGATGCCCTGAGTGACCTGCCGATTCTGCCCATGGCGGCGGTGGAGACGGCCTATTATCTGCGCATGCAGGTCGCCGACAAGCCCGGCGTACTGGCCGATGTGACGCGGATTCTCGGCGATGCCGGTATCAGCATCGAGGCCATCCTGCAGAAGGAGCCCGTGGGCGAGAGCGATGCGACCATTATTATGCTTACCCACCGTGTGCTGGAGGGGCAGATGGATCAGGCCATCGCCGCCATCGAGGCGCTGGACAGCATCGACGGTTCGATTATGCGCATTCGCCTGGAGCACCTGGACGCCGATTGAAACCCAGTTTGGTAGGGTGGGCACCGCCCACCGATTCGCATACCCGGTCATGGTGGGCAACGCCCACCCTACAAGAGAGTTTGAGCCATGCCATTCCGCAACCGCTACACCGGCCTCATCGACAAGTACCGCGATCGCCTGCCGGTGCACGACGACACCCGTATCATCAGCCTCGGTGAGGGTAATACGCCGCTGATCCGTCTCAACAACATTCCTGCGCTACTGGGCAAAGATGTGGACATCTACGTCAAGTACGAGGGCCTTAATCCTACCGGTTCCTTCAAGGATCGCGGTATGACCATGGCGGTGACCAAGGCGGTGGAGGAGGGCAGCAAGGCCATCATCTGCGCCTCCACCGGCAATACCTCGGCGGCCGCCGCGGCCTATGCTGCGCGTGCCGGCATTACTGCCTTCGTGCTGATTCCCGAGGGCAAAATCGCCATGGGCAAGCTGGCCCAGGCCATGATCCATGGCGCGATGGTGATCCAGATCCGCGGCAATTTCGACGTCGGCATGCAGATCGTCAAGGACGTCGCAGAGCATGCCCCGGTGACCATCGTCAATTCCATCAACCCTTACCGACTGCAGGGGCAGAAGACCGCCGCCTTCGAGATCGTCGAGGAGCTGGGTGCGGCGCCCGACTACCACTGCCTGCCCGTGGGCAATGCCGGCAACATCACCGCGCACTGGATGGGTTACAGCGAGTACCACGAGAACGGCATCGTCAACAACCGCCCGCGCATGGTTGGCTACCAGGCCAGCGGCTCCGCGCCCTTCCTGCGCGGCGAGATGGTGGACAACCCCGAGACCGTGGCCACCGCCATCCGCATCGGCTACCCGCAGAGCTGGGACAAGGCCTGGAAGGTGCGCGAGGAGTCCGAGGGCTGGTTCGACGAATGCAGCGACGAAGAGATTCTCGCCGCGCAGAAGCTGCTCACCGAAAAGGAAGGCGTGTTCTGCGAGCCCGCTTCGGCCACCTCCCTGGCCGGCGCCATGCGCGACATCAAGTCGGGCAAGATTCCCGAAGGCTCGAAGATTGTCTGCACCCTCACCGGTAACGGTCTGAAAGACCCGGAGACCGCCATCAAGCAGTGCAGCGACAGCGGCCTGATGACCACGGTGGATGCCACCATGGATGCGGTCAGAGGCGTCATTCTCGACAACATGTAATAAACGCAAAGGCCGCAAAGGCGCAGAGGCCGCAAAGAAAACCAATAAGAGAATAGTTTCCCTGTGGGAGCGGCTTCAGCCGCGAATAGGCTCCACCATTGATTCGCGGCTGAAGCCGCTCCCACAGGGAAAATATAGTAACTTTGGGTCTTTGCGACCTCTGCGCCTTAGCGGCCTTTGCGTTCACAACACCTTAACTTAACGATTTCCAATGAAATTCGATCTCCTGCACACCACCGGTGCCGCCCGCCGTGGCCGCCTGACCTTCGCCCGTGGCACGGTGGAGACGCCGGCCTTCATGCCCGTGGGCACCTACGGCACGGTGAAGGCCATGACACCGGAGGAATTGGTTGGCCTCGGCACGGAAATCATCCTCGGCAACACCTTTCACCTCATGCTGCGCCCCGGTACCGAGGTCATCCAGGCCCACGGTGACCTGCACGATTTCATGCATTGGCAAGGGCCGATCCTCACTGATTCCGGCGGCTTTCAGGTGTTCAGCCTTGGTGATATGAGAAAGATCACGGAGCAGGGCGTCACCTTCCGCTCACCGGTCAACGGCGACAAGGTATTCCTCGGCCCGGAGGAGTCCATGGCCGTGCAGCGTGTGCTGGGTTCGGATATCGTCATGTGCTTTGACGAGTGCACGCCCTATCCGGCGGATGAGCAGCAGGCCAGCGATTCCATGCAACTTTCTCTGCGCTGGGCGCAACGCTCAAAAGAGGCCCATAGCGCTGATCTTGACGGCAAAAGCCTGAATGCCCTGTTTGGTATCGTCCAGGGCGGTATGTACGAGAATCTGCGCGAGGAATCCGTGGCGGGCCTGCTGGATATCGGTTTCGATGGCTATGCCATCGGCGGCCTCTCTGTGGGCGAGCCCAAGGAGGACATGCTGCGCGTGCTTGACCACACCACCCCGCATCTGCCGACAGACCGGCCGCGTTACCTGATGGGCGTGGGCAAGCCCGAAGATCTCGTCGAGGCGGTGCTACGCGGCATCGACATGTTTGATTGCGTGCTGCCGACGCGCAATGCGCGCAATGGCCACCTGTTCACCCGCCACGGCAATCTGAAGATCCGCAACGCCTGCCACGAGCGCGACACGCGGCCGCTGGACGAGGACTGCGGCTGCTACACCTGCCGCAATTACAGCCGCAGCTACCTGCGCCATCTGGACAAAGCCCACGAGATCCTCGGCGCGCGGCTCAACACCATTCACAACCTTTATTACTACCAGGAACTGATGCAGGGCCTGCGTGAGGCCATCGCCGCCGACCGGCTTGACGCCTTTGTGGCAGAGTTCTACGCCCGACGTGCGCCATAGGCCATCGGTTGTGGCATAATGCGCGCTTTTCCCGCCGGGGCATTGCGATTGAATCATTTGGCGCAATCGGCGACTAAAGGGGACTTCTATTGATTCGTGGACGAACATCTTGACCGCCAGCTCCGCCCCCTCGGCGTTGCAAACCTTCGCAATAGCCAGCTATTACGTGCGGTTTGCGCCTTGATGGGACGGAGCTGGCGGTCAATCTGAAACGCCCAGAATTAATAGAAGTCCCCTAACGAATCCATTTGTTGATATTTATAGAAAAGGTGACGGTATGAGTTTTTTTATCTCTGATGCAATGGCTGAAGGTGCGGCGGCGGCGGGTGGTTCTGCCGGGAGTAGTATGATGGGCTTGTTACCCCTGGTGCTGATCTTTGCGTTGTTCTATTTCATGTTGATCCGTCCCCAGGCCAAACGTGCCAAGGAACACAAGGGTATGGTGGCGACGCTGGCCAAGGGCGATGAGATCGTCACTCAGGGCGGCCTGCTGGGCAAGATCACCGAGGTGAGTGACAGTTTCCTTAGCGTGAAGATTGCCGATGACGTGGTAGTCAAGGTGCAGCGCCAGGCCGTTACCACCCTGATGCCCAAGGGCACGATCAAGTCCGGCTGAGTCGGTCCGCGCTTTGCTTGTCTGAATTATCCTGTCCACGGAGTCGGTCGTCGTGTTGAATCAATACCCTGCCTGGAAGTATCTGCTCGTCATCATCGTTATGCTGGTGAGTTCGCTCTATGCCCTGCCCAATCTCTACGGCGAGGACCCTGCTCTGCAGGTAACGTCGACGCGTACCGCTGAGGTCGACCTGACCACTCAGGACAAGGTACAGAAGCTGCTTACGGAGGCCGGTATCGCTTATGACAGCATCAGTCTGGCCGATGCCAAGCTGCTGGTGCGTTTCTCTGATACCGAGACCCAGTTGGCGGCCAAGGACGTGGTGAAAAAGGGGCTGGGCCGCGGCTATGTGGTGGCCCTGAACCTCGCCCCGCGTACACCGGACTGGCTGGTGTCACTGGGCGCCGCACCCATGTATCTGGGGCTGGATCTGCGCGGTGGTGTGCACTTCCTGATGGAGGTGGACGTGGACTCGGCGGTGAAGCAGGCCGAGGAACGCTACATCGGTGATTTTCGTGGCCTGCTGCGCGAAAACAAGGTGCGCTATGCGCGCGTCGTCCGCTATGTCAACGAAGATGTCGATAGCGATGGGCTGGCGCGCAGCGGCGTGGAGATCAAGTTCAAGTCTGCCGAGGCCCGGGACAAGGCCGAGGAGCTGATCGATGCGGAATATCCGGATCTCGAACTGCGCAGTAATGACCGCAGCGATGGCTACTACCTGCTGGCGGGGCTGGATGACAAGGAGCGCCGCGAGGTGCGCAAGCTGGCGCTAAAGCAGAATATCACCACTCTGCGTAATCGCGTCAACGAGCTGGGCGTGGCCGAGCCGGTGATTCAGCAGCAGGGTGACAGCCGCATCGTGGTGCAGCTGCCCGGTGTGCAGGATACCGCCCGCGCCAAGGAAATCCTCGGCGCCACCGCGACCCTGGAATTCCGTCTTGCCGATGAGACTCATGACGTGCAGGAGGCCGTACGTGGTCGTGTGCCGCCGGGCCTGAAACTCTATCCGGAGCGCGATGGCGGCTATGTGCTGCTGAAGAATCGCGTGATGCTGACCGGTGATTACATCATTGATGCCTCTTCCGGTCTCGATCAGCAGAGTGGCAGCCCGGCCGTTTACATCACCCTCGATGGCAAGGGTGCGAGCATCTTTAGCAAGGTCACCGGCGAAAACATCAAGAAGCTGATGGCGGTGGTGTTCATCGAAAACAAGACCGAGACACGCATGGTCGATGGCAAGCCGGTGAAGACGCGCCGCACCGTGGAAGAGGTGATCAATGTTGCGCGCATCCAGGATCAGCTTTCCAAGCGTTTCCAGATCACCGGCCTCGACAGCACCAAAGAAGCCCATAATCTGGCCCTGTTGCTACGCGCCGGCGCCCTGGCTGCACCTATCGAAATCGTCGAGGAGCGCACCATCGGCCCGAGCCTCGGTCAGGACAATATCGATCAGGGCTTCATGTCGGTAGTCATTGGCTTCGTGCTGGTGCTGGCCTTCATGGCTATCTGGTATCGTGGTTTCGGTCTGGTGGCCAATCTGGCGCTGGCACTGAATCTGGTCGTGATTGTTGCCGTGCTGTCCATGCTGCAGGCCACCCTGACCCTGCCGGGTATCGCTGGTATCGTGCTTACGGTGGGCATGGCGGTGGATGCCAATGTGCTGATCTTTGAACGCATCCGCGAGGAGCTGCGCAACGGCATCAGTCCGCAAACCGCCATCAGCGCGGGTTACGAAAAGGCCTTTTCGACCATTGCCGATGCCAATATCACCACCCTGATTGCGGCGGTGATCCTGTTCGGTTTCGGCACCGGACCCATCAAGGGCTTCGCCATTACGCTTTCCATCGGCATCCTTACGTCCATGTTCACCGCCATTGTGGGTACGCGTGCGGTGGTGAATCTGATCTACGGCGGTCGCCGTATTGACAAGCTTTCCATCTAGGGCATCCACATGCAGTTATTCAAGAACGCTACTACTTTCGACTTCATGGGCAAGCGCAAGCTTGCCATTGCCTTTTCCGCCGTTCTACTGCTGATCTCCATCGGCGCACTGGTCGGCAAGGGGCTGAACTTCGGCCTGGACTTCACCGGTGGCACCCTGATCGAGCTGGGTTACGAGCACCCGGTGGATCTCAAGGAGGTGCGCAGCGTCTTGGAGACGGAAGGTTTCAAAGAGGCCGTGGTGCAGCATTTCGGCACCGCCTCGGATATCCTGATCCGCATCGCTCCGCATGAGGAACAGAGCAACGCCGACATCAGCAACCGGGTGATGGACCTGCTCAAGGTGCACGAAGACGGCAAGATCGACATGCGCCGCGTCGAATTCGTCGGCCCGCAGGTGGGCGAAGAACTGGCCAATGACGGCGGCCTGGCGATGATCTATGCGCTGATTTGTATTTTGGTCTACGTCGGTTTCCGTTTCGAATACCGCCTCGCCGTGGGTTCGGTGATGGCCCTGGTGCACGACGTGCTGATTACCCTGGGCGTGTTTTCCCTGTTCCAGCTGGATTTCAATCTCACCGTGCTGGCGGCCATTCTGGCGGTCATCGGTTATTCACTCAACGATACCATCGTGGTGTTCGACCGCATTCGTGAAAACTTTCGCAAGATGCGCAAGGGCACCAGCGAGGAAGTCATCAACGTGTCCCTGAACCAGACCCTGTCGCGCACCGTGATCACCTCCTTCACCACCCTGCTGGTGCTGATTGCGCTGTTCATCTTTGGTGGCGAACTGATCCACGGCTTTGCCACTGCGTTGCTCGTTGGCGTGGTCGTCGGCACCTATTCCTCGATTTACGTCGCCAGTTCCAGCGCCCTGATGCTGGGTATCAGCAAGGCGGATCTGATGCCGGTGGTGGTGGAAAAAGAAGGCGAGGAGATCGATGATCGTCCGTAAGCGGGCTGTCGTGAACGAAGAATCAAGAATTGCCAGGAGCCGTCATGTTTAGCAAAGAAATGAATATCGCCGATTTCGATCCCGATCTGTGGGACGTGATCCAGAAGGAGGAGGTGCGCCAGGAAGAGCACATCGAACTCATTGCCTCCGAAAACTACACCAGCCCGCGCGTGATGCAGGCCCAGGGTACGCTGCTCACCAACAAGTACGCCGAAGGCTATCCCGGCAAGCGTTATTACGGCGGCTGTGAATACGTCGATGTCGCCGAGCAGTTGGCCATCGACCGCGCTAAAGAATTATTTGGCGCCGACTACGCCAATGTGCAGCCGCACTCCGGCTCGCAGGCCAATGCTGCCGTCTATTTGGCGTTATTGCAGGCCGGCGACACCCTCCTCGGCATGAGTCTGGCCCATGGTGGGCATCTCACCCACGGCTCCAAGGTCAGCTCTTCCGGAAAACTGTACAACGCCATTCAATACGGACTCGACGAAAGCACCGGCGAGATCGACTATGCACAGGTCGAGGCATTGGCGAAAGAGCACCGGCCGAAGATGGTTGTGGCCGGTTGCTCCGCCTATTCACGCGTGGTCGATTGGCAGCGTTTCCGCGATATTGCCGACAGCGTGGGCGCCTACCTGTTCGTCGACATGGCCCACGTCGCTGGTCTGGTTGCTACCGGCGAATACCCCAGCCCGGTGGCCATCGCCGACGTCACCACCACCACTACCCACAAGACCCTGCGTGGGCCGCGCGGCGGCCTGATTCTGGCGAAGGCCAATGCGGAGATCGAAAAGAAACTCAACTCGGCGGTCTTCCCCGGCAGCCAGGGCGGCCCGCTGATGCACGTCATCGCCGGCAAGGCCGTGGCCTTCAAGGAAGCCCTGGAGCCCGGCTTCAAGGTCTACCAGCAGCAGGTGGTGAAGAATGCCCGCGTGATGGCCGCCACCCTGCAGGAACGCGGTTACAAGATCGTCTCCGGCGGCACCGACAACCACCTGTTCCTGGTCGACCTCATCGACAAGGGTATCACTGGCAAGGCCGCCGACGCCGCCCTTGGCGCGGCCAACATTACGGTCAACAAGAACTCCGTGCCCAACGATCCGCAGTCGCCTTTTGTCACCAGCGGTATTCGTATCGGCACCCCGGCCATGACCACGCGCGGCTTCAAGGAAGACGAGGCGAAGCAGCTCGCCGGCTGGATCTGTGACGTGATGGACGACGTGGAAGACACCGCCACCATCGAACACGTCAAGGGCGAAGTGCTGGCTCTGTGCAAGCGCTTTCCGGTCTATGCCTGAACTGTAAATATCATTCGCCACAGAGACACGGAGAACACAGAGACAACAAATTCGTGAGATTTCGGAATGACTTGTTTGCCGTCATTCCGGCGCATGCCGGAATCCAGAATGCTTGGATTGTAAATACTGAATTTCGGGTCTATGTTTTGTTTCGCCCGGTATGACAGAGCAAATGATGTTTTCTTGCTTTTTTTCCGTGTACTCTGCGCCTCTGTGGCAAAAGCCCCTTTTGATTTTCTGTCAGGTTGATTCACTATGCGCTGTCCCTTCTGCGATGCCGAAGACACCAAGGTCATCGATTCGCGGCTGGCGAACGAGGGCTACGTGGTGCGCCGCCGGCGTGAATGCCTGACCTGCAGTGAACGCTTCACCACCTTCGAGACCGCTGAGCTGGTGATGCCCAAGCTGGTGAAGAACGACGGCCGCCGTGAGCCCTTCAACGAAGACAAGCTGCGTGCCGGGTTCACCCGCGCCCTGGAAAAGCGCCCGGTCAGCTCCGAAGACATCGAATCCGCCATCGGCCGGGTGAAGAAACGCCTGCGTGTCACTGGCGACCGTGAAGTGCCCTCACGCACCCTTGGCGACTGGGTAATGGACGAGCTGCGCGACCTTGACCAAGTGGCCTATGTGCGTTTCGCCTCCGTGTATCGCAGCTTCGAAGACGTCAACGCCTTCCGCGAAGAGATCGAGCGCCTGGAAAAGCAGCCCAGCCCGGAAGAAAGGCGTAACCAGATCCCCCTGCTCGACGATGAGTCGGGTGATTCTGGTGGCAGTAGCAAAAAGGCGCCGCGCGGCTGAGGACACGACACTAACGATGAGCAGGGCTGACGATACACGCCACATGGCCCGCGCCCTGCAACTGGCGGCGCGCGGTCTCTACACCACCGACCCCAACCCATGCGTCGGTTGTGTACTGGTCAAGCATGGCACGTTGATTGGCGAAGGCTGGCACGTTCGTGCCGGAGAACCCCACGCCGAGATACTGGCCCTGCGCCAAGCCGATGAAGCCGCCCATGGTGCCACCGCCTACGTCTCACTTGAACCCTGCGCCCCTCATGGCCGCACTCCGCCCTGTGCCGAGGCGCTGATTGCCGCCGGTGTGTCGCGTGTGGTCGCGGCGATGCAAGATCCCAACCCGCAGGTTGCCGGGCAGGGCCTGCGTATGTTGCGCGAGGCCGGTATCGTCACCGAATCCGGCCTGTTGCAATCCCAGGCCGAGGCGCTGAATCCCGGTTTTATCAAACGCATGTGCGCGGGCCGCCCCCTGGTGCGCTGCAAACTGGCCATGAGCCTCGACGGCCGTACCGCCATGGCTTCCGGTGAAAGCCAATGGATCACCGGCCCCGCGGCGCGCGCCGACGTACATCGCCTGCGCGCACGCAGCTCGGCCCTGCTCACCGGCATCGGCACCGTGCTGGCCGACGACCCCTCGCTCAACGCCCGGCTGGATACGGACGAGGCCGTTCAGCAACCCATCCGTGTGGTGCTGGACAGCCAGCTGCGTATGCCACCGGAAGCACGCATGCTGTCACTGCCGGGACGCACCCTGGTCTGTTGCACGGAGGCCGCCGATGTGGAAAAGATCGCTACGCTGATGGATACCAGCGCCGAAGTGCACCGCCTGCCGGCAGAAAACGGTCACGTATCGTTGCCCGCGCTGCTGGATTTTCTTGGCTGCGAGGGCGTCAACGAAGTCACGGTCGAGGCCGGCGCCACCCTCAACGGTGCCCTGTTGCAGGCTGGCCTGGTGGACGAAACCATCGTCTATCTCGCACCACTGCTGATGGGCGATGCCGCACGTGGCCTGTTCCATCTGCCGGGACTGGAGAAAATGGATCAGCGCATCAAACTACAAATAGTGGATATACGCGCGGTCGGTGATGACTGGCGCATCACAGTAAGTAGCCTGGATGAAGCGCAGCGGAATCCGGGGGACGTATCTCACCCATCCTGAATTCCACCACGCTTCACCCAAGCCACCAGCAAGTAGCCCGGGTTTCGCAGGCTCAATCCATCAGGCCACAGCACTGAACCTTTTTACAGCCTGACAGGCTGTGTGTTTTCATCGGCTCAACAATTCCTTATCGCTGGAAGAACAGGCCCGCATATAGCCTTGCCGGGCATAGTCGAGGATCTTGCGATCCTCGGTGATCAGAGTGAGGTCGTGGTGGCGGGTGGTGGCAACCAGAATGCGGTCGATGGGATCGGCATGGGCGAAGTCCGGCAACTGGCTGGCCTGCAGGGCGACGTCGATATCGAGCCCGATGACCTGAAAATGCGTGCGTTCGAAGAAGGTGTTGAGCCAGTCCTTGCAGGGTTGTCCTAGATGGACTCGGCTTTTTGCATCCAGCATGCCCAGTTCCCAGACAGACAGGACGGACAGGCGTAGCCGTCCCTGTTCATCCAGCGACTCCAGTTGCCTGGCGGCTGTGGTGGTGAGCCTTTGACGATTGCCCTGGGCATACCAGAGCCAGACATGGGTATCGATCAGCAGAGCCTGGCTCATTTCTGCTTCTTCCCCAGCGATTTTGTTTTGATGGGCGCATCTGCCCGGACGGCGAGGCCTGCGTAAAATTCATCTTCGTCGCCAGTGATGACGCTCCATTCCTGTTCAATGGGGGTGATGATGTCACCGGTGATTTTGATGGTGCCGGCCATGCAACCGAAGCCGGTGCGGGCCGGTTCGGTTTCCGGCTCAATGGGCACTACCTTGGCCACGGGCTTGCCGTGCTTGGTGACGATGATGGGCTCGCGGGTGCGGGCCACTTCGTCGACCAGCTTCAGGCACTTGGCCTTGAATTCGGTCGCGTTGATTTTCATGGTGTTTCCCCCAGCACTCAGTCTGATAGAAACCAGTATAGTCTATCTGACCAGTATTAAATGACCAGTCTGTTTGGGGTGAACTCTTGCGGTTTCTGCACAACGCCTAATTCCGGGCCACATGAAGGGTATCCGCCACATGGCTTCTGCTGCCGGTTCCGGGGCAAGATGAGCTGAGAGACGGGCGGCCTATAAAAAATAAGGGCAATAAAAAACGGCCGCGACGCAGATGCGAAGCGGCCGTTTTGGTTTTAGCGTGTCGATCAGGCGCTACGGCGGCGTGCGACGCCTATCATGCCCAGCAGTCCCAGGCCCATCAGCGCCAGCGAGGCAGGCTCGGGCACGCTGGTGATGTCGGTGCTGACGTGCAGCTCATCGTTGCCACAGGAGGGTAGCCAGTAGAACTCCTGCAGGGTGGCGCCGCCGCAGACGCTGATATCCAGGGCCAGCTCGATGATGGCGTGCTCGGCAGTAACGCTGTTGCGGGTGAAGATGAAGTCGGCCTCGCCCACCTGGCTGCTGCTGCCGTTGATCTCGAACTGCACCGGCTGCTGGGGGTTGATGGGATCAAGGATCCAGTCCACGTCTCTCCACACGGAGCCCACGGTCTGCGCGGCGGCGGTGTCGCTGCTGCCAGTGGTATAACCGTTGCTGTTGACAGCATAGGTCGTGCCGGTGGCTCCCTCGGTGAGTGCGCTGCCGGCACCGGACACGGCGCCACCACCGACTTCGATGCCGAAGGTGCCCATGCTGGTCTCGATACGGATGTCGCCGGGAGAATACAGGCCCTTGCTGCCGGAGAAGCCGTTGTCCGGGCGCTGGCCGGTGAGAATGGACAGATACAGGGTCGAGCCCTGGGTCAGTACGCCCATGAATTCGCCATCGTAGTTCTGGCCACCATAGTTGGGGCCCAGATACAGGTTATTGGTGGTGTCGTCAGTGTCTTCGATCATGGAGCCCGCGAGATCGCCGCGCAGGCCGCTGTAATCGGTACCGACGGGCTGTGCACTGGTGCCGTCGGCGACGCTGATGCCCCAGTCGCTCAGGCTGCCGTCGATGGTGATCGGGGCGGCATTGGCCTGGATGGCGGGGAAGGTCAGGAGACTGGCAAGAACGGTACTGCAATATAGCTTGGAGTGTTTCACGATATACCTCTACAGCTTAACAGGTGTTTGATGCGGGGAATTCTGTCTGGTGTTGTTATAACAAGCAGAAAGCATGCCTACCTTTCATTTCCGTGAATTAACAACAGTTTGCCAAGTATTCTGGCTGTGATTCAGCGGGAGGTTGGGATTACTGTAAGGTTTATCGACGGGTATTTGTGGAAGGGGTTGGGGGGTTTTTCTGTATATTTCTCAGTTATTGTCTCGAGGCCTTGCAACGACGGGGCTTTGAGGCTGATGGGGGGTGATTTAGGCACTGTAAAAAATGCCGACATCCTGCATTGGAATTGATACGCACGGGCGGGGTACTCAGCGGTCGAATTTTGGTTGTATTCAGGCTATCTTCACTTGCGGGTGAAGTGATTTGAAATATGGCCCGCTATTCGGAGCATGTTGCAGCACAGGAGAAAAACAACAATGTACGTGGTTGCTAATGGCTGGGAAGAGCGGTTCGAGGCGCGTTTTCGACGCCGCGCGGGGCAGGTGGGCAAGCAGCCGGGCTTTGTGCGCATGGATGTTCTGCGTCCTGCCGACGAGGACATCCCCTACGTGGTGCTGACCACCTGGGAGGACGAGGCCGCCTTCAACAACTGGGTGGGAAGCGAGGATTTCAAGCTGGCACACCAGAATCCGCTGCCCAAGGAGGCCTTCGGTAGCGAGGGACGGCTGGAGCGACACGAAGTGGTGATTTCGGCCCGGCGGGAGGACTGAAGGTGATCGACTGGACGCGTATCGACACCGTGCTGCTGGACATGGATGGCACCCTGCTGGACCTGCACTTCGACAACCATTTCTGGCTGGAGCACATGCCCCGGCGCTATGCCGAGCTGCGTGAAATTAACCTGGAAACGGCACGCAGCGAACTGATGCGGCGTTATCGGCAGGTCGAGGGCACCATGGACTGGTATTGCCTGGATTATTGGAGCAATGAGCTGGGCATGGATATTGCGGCGCTGAAGCAGGAGGTGGATCACCTGATTGCCGTGCATCCCAACGTGGTGGTCTTTCTCAAGGCGGTGCGGGATTCGGGCCGCCGCGCGGTGTTGGTGACCAATGCGCATATGAAGAGCCTGCAGCTAAAGATGGATCGCACCCGGCTGGCAGGGCACTTTGACGCCGTCTTCTGTGCGCACGATTTTGGCCGCCCCAAGGAGGATCCGCAGTTCTGGGGATTGCTGAAGACGGCGGAACCCTTCGTACCCAAGACGACGCTGCTGGTAGACGACAGTCTGCCGGTGCTGCGTTCGGCGCAGGAGGCCGGTATTGGCCAGCTGTTGTGCGTGCACCGGCCGGACAGTCGAGCGCCGGACAAGGACGTGGGCGAGTTTGCGGCCATTCGGGGTTTTCGCGACATCATGCCGCCGGTGGAGGGAAAGCCTGCGTAGGAGCGGGCCATGCCCGCGATATTTTTTCCGGCTATCACAGGGGTGGTTGTTTAACATTGTGGGAGCGGCTTCAGCCGCGAAGGTGCCGGTAAGTCCTGCTTCGCGGCTGAAGCCGCTCCCACAGATTAACGCAGTAATCGTGGGCATGGCCCGTTCCACGTTGAAATTAGCGGGTGTTTCGTTGTTCCATGCGTCTGTCCCAGGTTTTGAAGCGCTGGCGACAGTATTTCAGCAGGGCGTCGTAGCCATCGAAGTAGAGTTCAAAGCCCTCCTCGGCGGGGGCATCGTACTCACAGTAGTCGTTGCTGTGTTCGCGGCATACCGTGGGCCGGGTTTCGTAGATGCCGCAGCGGCCATCGGACTGTAGGTGCAGGCAGGGTGTTTCTATCAATAGATACCAGCCATCGTCGTCCTTGTAGATGCGTACGTCGCGGTGCGAGATTTGCCACAGCAGATGGTCGAAGTCATGCATACTGCGTGGCGTTTCCAGCCGTTCGGTGAAGTAGACGCAGCATTTCGCGCCCTTGCAGAAGCTGCATTTGTTTTCGCGGGTGATGTTGATTTTCTTTCGGGCCATGGTGGTGTTTGCGGTGGAGTTTAAAAGGCCCGCATTTTAGCAGCTTTGCCGGCAGGGGCGACGCTCCTGCCCGTGGCAAGGTATAATCCTCTGCTTGTTTTTTTTGTGTTGGTCCCAACCTCCCACTGTCGGGATACGCATGAATGAAGAGGATGTAGCAATGCCGATTTACGAATACGCCTGCAAGGCCTGTGGCCACCGCCATGAAGCCCTGCAGAAGATGAGTGACGATGCCCTTACCGACTGCCCCGAATGCGGTAAGCCAGAATTGAAAAAACTGGTGTCTGCAGCCGGTTTTCGCCTCAAGGGCAGCGGCTGGTATGAAACTGATTTCAAGGGTGGCGGCAAGAAGAATGCCGACAAGAGTGACTCCGGCAGCCGTGCTGGCAGTAGTGACAATGCGCCGAAGAAGGTCGCCTCGGGTGGCTGCAGCTCCGGCGGTTGTGGCTGTCACTGATGCGCGTCGCTGAACTGGTCCGCATGTGGCGCGCCGCATGAAGCGTTATCTCATCGCCGGACTGCTGGTGTGGGTACCGCTGGGGGTGACCGTGATGGTCATCAAGCTGCTGGTGGGCATGATGGATCAGACCCTGCTGCTGCTGCCTGAGCCTTATCGGCCGGATAACCTGCTGGGCTTCCATATTCCCGGCCTGGGGGTGGTGCTGACCACCATCATCGTGCTGGTCACGGGCATGGTGGTGGCCAATCTGTTTGGCCGCAAGCTGGTCAAGCTGTGGGAGTCGGTGCTGGCGCAGATTCCGCTGGTGCGCACCATTTATACCGGTGTGAAGCAGATTCTGGAGACGGTGTTTTCCTCCAATGACCAGTCCTTCCGCAAGGTGCTGCTGGTGGAATATCCGCGCCCGGGCCTGTGGACGCTGGCCTTTCAGTCCAGCACCACCGCCGGTGAGGCGCAGACCAAGACGGGTCGGAAGGTGGTCAATGTCTTTATCCCCACCACGCCCAATCCCACCTCGGGTTTCTTCATTATGGTGCCCAGTGACGACGTGGTCGAGCTGGATATGAGCGTGGACGATGGCCTGAAAATGATCATTTCCGCCGGCGTGGTGGTACCGGAATGGACCCCGGACGCCTTGCCGGACGGCACCAAGGCAGCCACCAGACCCGACGCGGAGAACGCCGCCTGAGTTGCATCGGCGGCAGCCAATCCGTACCATTCCCGTCTTTTTTTCGAAGGATCAGTCACATGCGAAGCCACTACTGCGGGCATCTCAATGAATCTCACATCGACGAAGAGGTCACCCTCTGCGGCTGGGCGCATCGCCGCCGTGATCACGGCGGGGTGATCTTTATCGATCTGCGTGACCGCGAGGGCATCTCGCAGGTGGTGTTCGACCCGGATACAGTCGAGGCCTTCGCCACCGCCGAGGCGGTGCGCAGCGAGTTTGTCCTGCGCGTCAAGGGCCGCGTGCGGCGCCGTCCCGAGGGCACCGAGAATTCCGACATGGCCACCGGCCAGGTGGAGGTGCTGGGCAAGGAGCTGGAGATCTTCAACCGCGCCGAGACGCCGCCCTTCCAGCTCGACATCGAAGACGACGAGGTCTCCGAAGAGCACCGCCTGCGCTATCGCTACATCGACCTGCGTCGTCCGGCCATGCAACAGCGCCTGCGTCTGCGCTCGTCCATCACCCGCGCCCTGCGCGAATACCTTGATGATCGCGGCTTCCTCGACATGGAGACTCCCATGCTCACCAAGGCCACGCCGGAAGGCGCGCGTGACTATCTGGTGCCCAGCCGCACCCACCCGGGCCGGTTCTTCGCCCTGCCGCAGTCGCCACAGCTGTTCAAGCAGCTGCTGATGATGTCCGGCATGGACCGTTATTACCAGATCGTGCGCTGTTTCCGCGACGAAGACCTGCGCGCCGACCGCCAGCCCGAATTCACCCAGCTCGACATCGAGGCCTCGTTCATGGACGAGGAAGAACTGATGGGCCTGATGGAAGGCATGATGCGCGAGCTGTTTGCCAAGACGCTGGAAGTGGCGCTGCCCAAGCCCTTCCCGCGTATGAGCTACGCCGAGGCCATGCAGCGCTATGGTTCCGACAAGCCCGACCTGCGCATCCCGCTGGAACTGGTGGACGTGGACGACCTCATGGCCGGGGTGGAATTCAAGGTCTTCGCCGGCCCCGCCGACGACCCCGAGGGCCGTGTCGCCGCCCTGCGCCTGCCCAAGGGCTGCGAACTGACGCGCAAGGAGATCGACGACTATACCAAGTACGTCGGCATCTATGGCGCCCGTGGCCTGGCCTACATCAAGGTCAACGAGCGGGCCAAGGGCCGCGACGGCCTGCAATCGCCGATCCTCAAGTTCCTGCCCGATGAGGCCATCGACGGCATCCTAGAGCGCACCGGCGCAGAAGACGGTGACCTGATCTTCTTTGGCGCCGACAAGGCCAGCGTGGTCAATGAGGCGCTGGGCGCCTTGCGCGTCAAGCTGGGCCTCGACCGCGAGCTGGTGGAGCGCGGCTGGCGCCCGCTGTGGGTGGTGGACTTCCCCATGTTCGAACACGAGCCCAAGGCCGGCCGCTGGACCGCCCTGCATCACCCCTTCACCGCGCCGCGTGAGGAAGACATCGACAAACTGGAGGGCAATCCCGGCGAGTGTCTGTCGCGCGCCTACGACATGGTGCTCAACGGCACCGAAGTGGGCGGTGGTTCGCAGCGTATCTATCGTGAAGAGGTGCAGTCCACCGTGTTCCGCCTGCTCGGCATCAGCGACGAAGAGGCGCGCGACAAGTTCGGCTTCCTGCTCGACGCCCTCAAGTACGGCTGCCCGCCCCACGGCGGTATCGCCTTCGGCCTCGACCGCCTGGTGATGCTGATGACCGGCGCCAGCTCGATCCGCGAGGTCATGGCCTTCCCCAAGACTCAGACCGCCGCCTGCCTTCTGACCCAGGCGCCGTCCGAGGCCGATCCCAATCAGCTGCGTGAACTGGGTATTCGTCTGCGCCAGCCGAAGGTGGAAGAGGGCGGCAAGGGGGCGTAGCCTTCGCGATTGTGCCCAACACAGGTTTTTGCCACAGAGACACGGAGAACACAGAGTTGAATCGCCTGGGATTTAATTCCCGCAGCTTGCTGCGAATGCCGTCATTCCGGCATGTTTTTAGCCGGAATCCAGAGGTCGCTTCAGGACGCCTACTTATAACTTGTGACACCGCTCTGCGGTGTCACACATCGGGTGGCGCTCAGCGCCACGTCACTCGCGAGTGAATGAGCTACCCTTTTGCGTTACACCGCGGAGCGGTGTAACGAGAAAAAAGAAACTCTGTGTTTCTCTGTGCCTCTGTGGTGAAACAGATCAGCCAGAACCCACACCTGCCGGCAACGGACAACCGGCAACTTTCCGGCTCGTTTGAGCTCTAAGTTGAAAGTGATACCATCGCCTGACACAGGTATCCGGGAGTTGTAACCATGTCTGCCAATCCCCTCGAAATGCAAAGTTTTACCCGTCTCGGTGAAGAGGAAATCCAGCAGCGCATCGTCGCCGCCAAGCAGGCCCTCGGCGAGCGCCTGATTATCCTCGGCCACCACTACCAGCGTGAAGAGGTGTTCCGCCACGCCGACGTCAGCGGTGATTCGCTGAAACTGTCGCGCCGTGCCGCGGATTCGGATGCCGAATACATCGTCTTCTGCGGCGTGCACTTCATGGCCGAGGTGGCGGACATCGTCTCGCGCCCCGAGCAGACCGCCATACTGCCCGACCTTGCCGCCGGCTGCTCTATGGCCGACATGGCCAATCTCGCCAATGTCGAACGCGCCTGGCGCGAGCTGTCGCAGGTGTTGGATCCGGACGAGCAGATCACGCCCGTTACCTACATCACCTCCGCCGCCGACCTGAAGGCCTTCTGCGGCCGCCACGGCGGCATCGTCTGCACCTCCACCAATGCCCGTCACGTGCTGGACTGGTCCTTTGGCCGGCGTGAAAAGGTGCTGTTCTTTCCCGATCAGCATCTGGGCCGCAACACCGCCTTCGGCATGGGCATCCCGCTGCAAGACATGGTGGTATGGGATTACGATCAGCCCATGGGTGGTCTGGCGCGGGAACAGATCCGGGGCGCGAAGATGATCCTGTGGAAGGGGTTCTGCTCCGTGCACCAGATGTTCAAGCCGGCATTCATCGACCAGTTCAAGGCCCGTCACCCGGAAACCAAGGTCATCTCCCACCCGGAAAGTTCCTTCGAAGTGTGCCAGAAGTCCGACTACGTGGGCTCCACCGAACTCATCATCAACACCATTCGCGACAGCGAACCCGGCACCCGCTGGCTGGTGGGCACCGAGCTGAACCTGGTCAACCGCCTGCACGAGCAGTTCAAACGCGAAGGTAAGTTCGTGCACTTCATGTCCGGTACCGTGTGCATGTGCTCCACCATGTTCCGCATCGGCCCCGAGGCCCTGCTGTGGAGCCTCGAAAACCTCGTCGAGGGAAATGTCGTGAACCAGATCAAGGTTCCGGCGGCCGAGGCCGAGCAGGCCCTGCTGGCACTCAACCGCATGTTGGACGTTTCACCATGACACTGGATCATGGTGTTGCTTGATATTGTGTTTCAACCCCAAGGCCTGTTACGTCATGCCCGCAGATCTATCGGTAATGCTGCTCGTCGCCTGATTGTCGGAATTACTTACATGCGTATTTGACGTAATTTTATCAGGTAATCATGATGATCTTTGGTGTTTTCAAAAAAATCAATCGGTTACGAGGGTTTTGAGGGGTATTCCCCGCTGAGTAACCGCTGTCGGTGTTTTTTACACTCACAATACTCTAGTCATCTGTCATCGCCTTCTCGCTCTATATCTTATTGTTTTCCATTGAGAAAAAGTTTTGGCATGATGAATGCTTAACACATCCATAGTAAGAAGAAAGTTTTGTGATCTGTTAGCCGTAATTTGCAAGGAGAGGATTATGTTTAAGTCAGTGAAAATGTTGCTCTTGGGAGCGCTGGCATTCACCGTCATGTTTGTCGGTACAGTCGCCAATGCTGCAACTTCCGTGTCGTGGCTGAGTCCTGCCGATGGCTCCACGTTTGCCACGGGAACCAACGTCAGCCCGACCGGCCAGGCCAGTGGCGTGGGAGGAACTGGGGGTACCGGTCTGGATCTGGTGCTGGTGATTGATGTTTCGGGGAGTATGGGCGGAGCAAATATGCCGGCCGCTCAAGCCGCTGCCAACGCCTTGGTTGCCAGCCTGCCGGCAGCAACTACCTCCGTCGGTATCGTGAAGTTCAACAGCTGGGCGTCTCCGAATGTTCCTCTGGGTCTGACTCCGGTGAGCACGGGCATGGCGGCGATCACCAGCGCCATTAATGGCCTTTCTGCGGGTGGTGGCACCAATCTTGGTGCAGGTGTCCAGGCTGGTGCCCAGACGTTGACAGGGGGGCATACTGCCGGCCGCACCATGATGCAGGTGGTGATCTCAGATGGGTACGGTTCGTATAGTGGTCAAGCGGCTACTGCCTACGCTAACTCTGGTATCGTGACTCACACCGTTGGTATTCCTGGCCACAATGTGAGCCTTATGCAAACGATTGCGAACGACGGGAATGGCGTCTATACCGATGGTAATAATCTTGCTGGTCTGACCGGCCTGTTTAACGGTACGGGCGGCAATCTGGTTGGCCTGCAGAATGTGGACGTTGTCCTGCCTGATGGCACGGTACTTACCAATGTGGCAACCGATGGCCTGGGCAACTTCACCGTTGGCCCGTATGCCCTTGCCACGGGCGCCAATGTATTCACCGCGAATGCTACAGGTACAGACGGGACTACCGCTACGTCTACACTGACACTGTATGGCCAGGGGGCAACGACTGTGCCCGAGCCTGGTAGCCTTACACTGTTAGGTTTGGGGCTGCTCGGGATGGCAGGAGCCAGAGCCAGGGCTCGTCGTCGCTGAGCTTTGGTAAGAAAGATATTGATTACTGAGTGATTGCTGTTGTAAAAGAGGTGGTGCCTGTTCGGCACCACCTTTTTTTTTGGCTCAACTTGCCACAACACAGGTAACGGCCTTTCCCGCGGAAGGGCGCAGGGGACTCTGATGTATATTCGACATGGTGTTCTGGCTCTTGTACTGATTTGTGCCCAGGCTTTCTTGGTAACGGCTCATGCCGTGATTCTTTCCCATGACGGAGTACTGGGAGAGAGCCCGCTGGTTTCGAAGATGGATGAAACGGGAGGAAAGTCGGCCGCTCTGCTCCCCTTATTGGAGGACGGTCTCCTTGAGGCCTCACCTCTGGATGCCACGGTTTCCGGCAGGGAACTTGAAGAACTGTTTCGCAAGAAAGGGGATTTGGGTGTTATTGCACACTGGGCGCCACAACTCATGGAGCGATATCCTGAAGATGTTTCGCTGCGCGCCTTGTATGCTGTTGCCCTGGCGTCACAGGGGCGTGTTGTCGATGCGCAAGCCATGCTCAATCGCTTTGGTGACAGGAAAAAGCTTTCCTACCGTTACATGGCGAAAGCACTGATTGCTCGCCATGAAGGGAAGCTCGACAGAGCGATGACGCTGGCTCGAAAGGCAATTGCCGAGGACGAGTCGCATCCGTTTTCCTTCAATATTCTTGGACGTGTATACGTCCACCAAAGCAAGTATGCGAAAGCTGGCGAGCATTTCCGCAAGGCTGTGGAACTGGCGCCGGAATATGCGGCCGCCCACGTGAATCTGGGGGCCGTCGAGTTCGCCCTGGGGCAATACGCCGCGGCGGCTGAGTCGTTTACCCGGGCCATCACCCTTGCTCCGACCTTCTGTGAGGCGCGTATCGGTCGCGCCATGCTGGCGGAGGAGAGCAGAAACTACCGGCAGGCCATCACGGATCTGCAGGCCTGCCTGCAAGGCACGCCAGCGCATGCGGAAGCCCGAAAGAGACTGGCATATGTGTACATGCTGGCGGGCCGCCTGTCAGAGGCCAGGGCTCTGGCACAGGAAGTTGCCGCTGAAGATACGGTCGCCGGGAATGTGCTGCTGGGCGAGCTGTACCTGCGCATGAATGATCCCGTAAAGGCCAGGCGCGCACTGGAAAAGGCGGGCTCCTCGAATCTCGCGGCGGCCTATCTACTGGCCTATGCGGATTTCCTGCAGGGCGACACGAATGCGGCGGCCAGGCAGGTGAGGCGGGTTCTCGATGTTTCTTCGTCGGCCCCCGGCGCGAAACTGGCGCATGCGGTTTTTTCATCCTATGCCGGAAACGAGGACGGCATCCGCGAGCTGAAGACGCTTGCATCCGACCCGGTGGCAGATGCCTTCGCCAGATTCCTGTTGGCGAATATCCGCGCGGCGCAGGGCAAGGAATCTGCAGCCATGGATCTGTGGAAGCGAGCAGAGGATTTCCTGCCTGGATTCTCTGTGGCCGGCTTGCAGTATCGTGACATTGTGGATCCGGGCTTCTCACAGGAGGCGAGGCATCTGAATAGCGGGGTGCTGCTGTACACCAAGGGCCTTCATTCTGCCGCCGTGGAGGAATTCGGCAAGGGCCTGCGGGCGAATCCGGATTCGGCCTTTGGCCACTATTTCATCGCGCTGACGTATGCGGCGCTGGACAAGCCGAAGCAGGAACAGACCCACCTGCGCAAGTCGCTGAAAAAGGCGAAGGCCTTCTTTCCGGCGAATTACCTGATGGCGGAATTGCTGGCGTCAAAGGGCGACTTTTCCGCAGCCGCTCGCTACCTGGAAGCGGCTACGAAAAGTCGGGCCGATGCCGGTGTACTGATAAAGCTCGGGTTGCTTCAGGAGCGTCTGGGAAATCTGCAGAAGGCTGAAGCCGTCTATCGTCAATTCATCAAGACGTATCCCGACAACTTCGTGGGTTACAACCAACTGGCCTGGCTCTATGCAAGTCGTGGCGAAAAACTGGGTGAAGCCTTGAAACTGGCAACATCGGCAGATCGACTGCTGCCGGGTAATGCCGGCATTCTGGATACGATAGGCTGGATTCACTTCCAGGAGAAGCGCTACCGGAAGGCGTTGGACTATCTGCAAAAGGCAAGTCTTGCCAAACACCAGCGCGATCCTCAGATCCTGTATCACCTGGCCGCAGTTAAGCATGCCTTGGGTGACGACCAGGCAGCGAAGGCCAGCCTCGAGCAGGCATTCAGTTTTGCAAAAGTCTTCGATGGATCGGAAGAGGCACGCCGCCTGCTGGACCGGCTGCGCTGAGTTTTCGGCTTGGAAGGGGAAGCGATGCGGCGTGAAACCGTTGTGCTCGTCCACGGGCTGTGGCTGACGGGGCTGGAGATGTCCCTGCTGCGCCAACGTCTGCGCCGCTGCGGTTTCAATCCGGTGCAGTTCACCTACCCCACTGTGCGTTGCAGCCTGGCCGACAACGCCAAACGCCTGCAGCGTTTCGTCAGCCGGCTCGATGCCGATACCGTTCATTTTGTCGCCCACAGCCTGGGCGGTCTGCTGCTGCGGCAGTTCTTTCACGATTTTCCCGACCAGCGCCCGGGGTGCGTGGTGACACTGGGTACGCCGCATGCGGGCAGTGCGGCCGCCCTGCGCATGGCGCAGCAGCGCATCGGCCGGTTGTTGCTGGGCAAGAGTCTCGACCACGGCCTGCGCGGTGATGTGCCGGCGTGGACGGGGGGACGGGAGATCGGCGTGATCGCCGGCGATATGGGGCTGGGCCTGGGGCGGCTGTTGGGTCTTTCGGGGCCCAACGATGGCGCGGTGCTGCTCAGCGAGACGCGCCTGCCGGGGATGACAGATTACCGCGTGTTTCACACTAGCCATACCGGCCTGCTGTTTTCTTCCGAGGTGGCGCAGGTCTCATGCACTTTCCTGCGTGAAGGCCGTTTCCCGCCGCAGGGACGGTTTCAGCAACGCATGCGGTAGGCGCAGGCGCTGGCATTGACGGACCTCCGCCTGGGTGCCGGCCAGGGCCACGCTGAGCGCCGGGGCCTTATCTTTCCCGGCGGTCGGGATGGCTGTGGAGCTTTTTTCCGGAGGGAACTGCAGTGCTTCGCATGGGGTGGCCATATCCATTCTCCTGCAACGGGTTTTGTTGAAGTGCCTTATGGGACGCGAGGAGGGTAGGGCGCTTTCGTGACCGTGAAATGAAGAAATTCTGATGGTTTTGTGACAACGGGGCGAATCGCAGGCAAAAAAACACCGCCACGAGGGCGGTGTTCGGGGGTTCCGGTCGGGACGACCGGTAGGGGGTTCTGTAGGACGGGTGTTTCTACCTTATCCTCATGCCTTGTAAGAGGCTCCCGTCACCGGGAAGTTCAAATGTTTTGAAATTTTTTTCGTCGCTCAGCCGAAGGCTTGTCCCGGCTTGGCGCCAACGGCCTTGAGCATGCTGGCCAGCGGGCAGAAACCGGTGAAGGAAGACTGGAAAAGGTTGGCGCCGACGAAGGCCGTCAGCCACAGCCAGTTTTCCGAATGGACTTGCGACAGGCCCAGGCTGGCCAGGATGACGATGCCGGCGAAGGCCAGGACAATGCGGTCGATGCTCATGATTTGCTCCTCTGAAATCTGGGCTGTTGATAATCTTGCAATAATATTAGCAAATACTAATATGCCTTGTCCAGCCTGTTGTAGATTCTGCGTAATTCCTGCTTGGCCTGTTCTAAGATGGCTCGTTGCTGCGGGTCGAGGTGCTTGCCGGCACGGTTGATATAAAACACCAGCATGGACATGGCGGAGCGGAAGGGTGTGGTCTTGCGCCGGGTACTGGCCTCGGCGGAACGCCGCAGGGATTCTGCGATGCGCCACGGGTCCTTCCAGGTAAACACGCCCGGCTCCAGGTCCAGGGCGTTGCTGGTCTGTGCGACCTGGGCCGACCAGTGGGTAGGTTTTGGCTTGGGTGGTGGTGGCGCGGGCTTGCTCATTTCTGCATCATTGCCTGTCGCTGATTGATTCGAGAGGAAAAACGCGTGAACAAACCCAGTGTAGCCCTGTTTGGCACCGGATTGATGGGTGCACCGCTGGCCGAACGTCTACTGGACGCGGGCTACCGCGTAGTGGTGTGGAACCGCACGGCGGAAAAGGCCGCACCGCTGGTGGCGAAAGGCGCCCTGCTGGCCGAATCGCCAGCGCAGGCGGCGGCCTCGACGGAAGTGCTGATCACCTGGCTGTCGGACCAGACGGCGATCCAGGAGGTGCTGTTTCCGGCCGAGCGGGCCAGTGTGCTGGAGGGCAAGACTCTGCTGCAAATGGCCACCATCGGCCCCGAGCACAGCCGCTGCCTGCAGGATGCCGCCCATGCCCACGGCGCCGAATATCTGGAGGCCCCTGTGCTGGGCAGCATCCCCGAGGCGAGGGCTGGCACGCTGCTGCTGATGGTCGGTGCGACAAAAGAACAGTTCGCGCAGTACCGCCCGCTGCTGGCGGTGTTCGGGCAGAACATCGTGCACGTCGGCGAAGTGGGCCAGGCGGCGGCCATGAAGCTGGCCTTCAACCAGCTCATCGCCGGACTCACCGCCAGCTTCAGCCTCAGCCTCGGTCTGGTGCAGGAGGAGGGCGTGCGCGTCGAGCTGTTTATGGACATGCTGCGCGACTCGGCCTTGTATGCACCCACCTTCGACAAGAAGCTGCTGCGCATGCTGGAGCGCGACTACGCCAATCCCAACTTCCCCACCCGCCACCTGCTCAAGGACATCGACCTGTTCATCGATGCCGCCGAGCAGCGCGGCCTTACTACCGCTGCCCTGCAGGGCGTGCGCGACATTACCTCACTGGCCCTGGCCAAGGGGCTGGTGGACACGGATTATTCCGCGATTAACGAGGTAATCCACCCGCCGCGCGAGGACAAGTAGCCCCATTAAGGCTGCGTGGGTGCTAAAATCGCCCGATTCCGCATTCAGACAGACCGAGGTAGCCATGGCAGGACACAGTAAATGGGCCAACATCCGCCACCGCAAGGGTGCGCAGGACGCCAAGCTTTTCACCAAGCTGGGAGGATCAGTTATCCACCCGGCAGCGGTGAAGGCGTGAAAAGAGCAAAATCACCCCAATTTGGGTGTTATCCCATTTGATAAAAATTTAGCTGAATAAAAAACAAGGATTTCCCTTTAATTTTCCGGCCGGAGTAGTCACAAATTTTTTATTATAAATTGACAAATTGGCTACCCTACCGGATAAATTCCAAAAAGCTACGCCTTAATGCAGCTCGTGCGCAACAAAATAAAAATACTATTGAGATTGACTTATTGGTTTAGTAGGATCATCTTATTATGATCCATTAGCGTGGTGTTGGCGGGATAGTCAAACACATTAAGATAGTATACTGATGGTGATCTCTAATTTATGTCCTGCCAGCGCAACATTTATTTCACTCGATTAAATATGGAGATTAATCATGAAATTAAGATTAGTGGTAGTAGCATCATTATTGTTTAGCGGGTAATGGATTAAACCTGCGGTGTCGACGTGAATATCCAATCCAATAGGCTGGCGCATACTTGAGCGTGCGGAACAGACTTTCCGGGTACGGGTTGTCGTTGCTGACCGAGGGTTGACTGAAGGACGGCACGACATCCAACGTCTGCAAGGTGGCCAGCATCGTCGCGCCCTTCATTGGGCCGTCGTTATCGACGTGCAGTACCAAACCGTCTTCATGGATGCCTTCTGTCAGACAGGCCTTAGCGGATCAGTACGCTGGCATGCTCGGTCGACTCATATTCATGCCCCCCCCCCAAAAAAAAGCCACAATCTTGCGGCTGATATACCCAGCACCAAGTAAAGCCATAGAAGGGGACTTCCTTATCTCCTTTGTATGATCTCCTTTGTATGCCGGGCATATGAGATCTTTCTCATGGCATCATGGATTGAACACTTTGAAGTAATGTTGGTCATAGCTTTAATTCTCATTGTCAACGTCCTTTTTCGGTCCCCCGGTTTTCCTGGCACAGTTATTTTACTCTGCGCCCAAATCCAATTATTACGGATCATCGCTACGTACTTTAAGCCTGATTGTTCTGAATCGCGAGGAATGAATGAGTCACGCCAGTGTAAATACAGCATATAGAACAGAAGTTTTCGCCATTGCCGAAGCATGCTTCAGAAATAATTCTGAAGATGATTTTAAAAATATCATTAAAAGTACAGAGGGGGTTATTGGGCAAAAAATGAGCGTATGTGGTATTGGCATAGGTGACCGCCGCTCTATGACAGCGATATCGAGTATGAATGTCGGCTTTCCAGAGGTGTTGATCTCAAAAATAATTGACTCCTCTGGCAGCGTGAAACTTCCATTATTTGATCTCTGGTTAGAGAAGCAGTCACCGCAAATACTAGAGATAAATAATAATGCTAGTATGCTCTCGGCTTCTGATAGTGCACTGTATAAAAAATATTCAGTGCACAATTTTATATTTCATGGTGTGCTGGATGTTGGTCAGCACTATGCCTCGTACTTTGGTTTTGCCAATATATCAAGAAAAATTGATGATCATTATATAGCCTTAATTAAAATGCTTGTCCCGTATCTTCACATTGCTTATACACAGTTACCCTCAGTGGAAAAGTATTTGACATCTACTTTGAATGTTTCGCCCCCTGCATCAAGCGCAACAGATGATAATAGGCGGTTGCTCACTCCAAAAGAATGTCAAGTGTTGTCCAGGCTATTGGAAGGGAGGTCTAACAACGATATTGCAGAAGCATTAAATATTAGCAAATTCACGGTAAAAACTCATGTTCAACGAATTATTAAAAAACTTAACGCGACGAGTCGACAGCATGCCGTTGCCATAGCGGTTGAGTTAAAATTGATTTCCTTGTGATCAAAAAATACTCCGTTTGGAGGATTGTTAATGGGTAAAATAGTGTGCATTATCAGTCTTAAGTTAGGCGTGCGGTGATTTTGGAAGCCCTCAAAGCCCTCTGCGAAAACCCTATAGTTTCGCAGGAGTCTCACAGGGGTAAATAAGTTTAGTTAGATATTCACAATGGAAGCGAAGCGATGATAAAGTGCGGGACAATCAATCGGGTCGAAGTCGCGGATTTTGATTGCAAAACTGCAACAGATAGCGACCTTAGTGTGCTAAAGTCTCTGGTTTACGAGAACAAGATTGCGGTATTAAAAAATCAACACCTGACGCCCGGTGAGTATGTTGAGTTCTCCAAAAGACTGGGCACGCCGGAAGCGTATTACCAACCGATGTACCATCACCCAGAAGAAAAAAACATTTTCGTTTCTTCCAACGTGTCAAAGGATGGTAAGCGAATGGGCGTCCCCCACACCGGCAAGTTCTGGCACGCCGACTATGCTTTTATGAAAAAACCTTTCGCCTTCACTTTGATTTACCCCCAGGTGATTCCGGCTCAGTCGCGTGGTACCTATTTCATCGACATGGGCGAAGTCTACGAGTCCCTGCCCGAAGACATCAAGACCAAGCTCGAAGGCACCACCTGCAAACACTCCGTTCGCAAGTATTTCAAAATCCGTCCGACCGACGTCTATCGTCCGATCAGCGAAATCCTACGCGAGATCGAACGTGAAACGCCGGAAGTCACCCACGCCAGCGTCTTCACCCACCCCGTCACTGACGAGAAAATTCTTTACATTAGTGAAGGTTTCAGCCAGCAGATGTTTGACCGTGATGGCAACCCCATGGCAGATGAATTCCTCGAACATCTGTTGATCTTGAGCGGTCAGAAAGACAATGCCTTCAGCAGCCCGTTCGTTCGCATGCATCAATTTGAAAAAGGTGATCTGCTGTTTTGGGATAACCGTTCCCTGGTTCACTGCGCACTGCACGCCACCGTCGCAGAGCCAACGGAATCTTTCCGCATCACACTGCACGACCAATACGACTTCTGCCAAGGCGTGGACGAGTTAAATCAGTCTGTTGCCGATCCAGTACTGCGTAATGTTGGTACTTGAGAGGCTCTTGAGCATTAAGAGTTAAATACGAAATAAAATAGTAACAAAAAGAGTCAGGAAATTATGTTTGTCACGAATGAATCCCCATCTTCGATCAAATTCGCGGACGACCCGGTCTTGCTCGAACGAGTAATGTCCCCTTATAAAGATCATTGCAAGTATATGAAAGCCGCCACCTTGAAAGCTGAGGGCAACTTCGCCGAAGGTGAATATTTGACCGGTAATGCCAATTTCCAAATCCCCGAGTCCTGTTACATCGACGACACCGGGCACTTCAACGCAGTTGAATTCAACCTCTGTTACAACCAGCTGATGTATTACACCATCGCCAAGGCGGTCAAAGAGCAAGCGGCGGAAATGTTCTCTCACTGGGATATGGGTATGTACTGGAAACGCCAGCTGCCGGATATACTGATCGCCGATTTCAACAGCAGCTTCAGGCGTCCGCTGGACTCGGAAAACTTTTACGGTGAAATTGAATTTGTTGCGTCACGTTCCATTCGCACCCTCCAATATATCAATACCCTGATCCGCTTCACCGATGACGGCACGGGCCACTGTGAAGGCGCGGTCAAACTGGCCATCATCAACAGCTAAATCGGGGGGGGGTATGTCAGCTGATATTTTGGCGCAGTTAAAGGCGCAGCCGAAGCTTGATCAAAAAGAGTTTCTGGCCAATTACGTCAAGGGTGAATTCAAAAAGGCATTGTATATAGCCGAGTCTGATCCCATTGCCAACGACATCAGTATTTTCGATCTTGGCCTCAATTCTTTGGGTGCAGAGGTCTTGAAGCAACGCTTCGAGAATGAGCTGGAATGCAAAATCGACACCACGGATTTTTTTGCCAACCCCACCGTCGGCTACTTCATCGATAATCTCAGCGTCCGGTTACTGGACGGTGAGCAAGTCGCAAACACTGTAGTCGAAGGGGACGATATGCACGACATGGTCAATGTCATGTTAAACACCATGTACGGAACGGGCGGCAGTGCATCACAAGGATAAGCTCCATGTCACAACAAAACCAGCAACAAATGCAGCAATCCCTGCTGATGGAAAAATACGAGCCGATCGCCATTTGCGGCATCGGCCTTCGCGCTCCAGGCGGAAACAACAGTGCCGCCGCTTTTTGCGATTTCCTGCGCAAAAAGGCGATGGAATTGTCGACATCCCGGCAGATCGTTGGGACAACAGCCTGTTCTATTCATCTGAAGACGGCAAAGGCAAGATCCGCACAACAAAAGGCGGCTATCTCAACGACATCAGCAGCTTTGACGCCAAATTTTTCAACATCTCACCGAAAGAGGCGGATTATCTCGATCCACAACAGCGCCTGGTTCTCGAAACCGCCTGGGAAGCGCTGGAGCACGCCGGTCTCGACGCTAACGGGTTGCGCGGCAGCAACGGCGGTGTCTTCGTCGGTGTCAGCTCCATCGACTACTCGCTGGAAGTGGGTGCCCTGACCCTGGAGGAAAACATCGGTCACATCGGCACTGGCACCGCTCACAGTGCGATTTCCGGCCGAGTCTCTTATTTCCTTGGCTGGCGCGGCCCCTGTGTCAGTATCGACACCGCCTGTTCATCCTCTTTGGTGGCGCTGCATCAAGCCATCGTGGCCTTGCGTCAAAAAGAGTGTCATGTGGCCCTTTGCGGCGGCGTTAACGCCATCCATCACCCGCGTAACTTGGTGGTTTTCTCCGACGCTAAGATGCTTTCACCATCCGGCCGCTGTAGAACCTTCGATGATAGTGCCGACGGCTACGGCCGCTCCGAAGGCTGCTCGATGATCGTGCTGAAACGCCTGTCCGATGCCATCAGGGACGGCGATAACATTATCGCCACATTGCGCGGGTCCGCCGTCAATCAAGACGGCGAAAGCGGTGGCCTCACTGTACCCAACGGTGTCGCTCAGGAGCAGGTCATGCGCAACGCTATCAACAACGCGGCATTGACGGTGGCGGATATCAGCTACGTCGAGGCTCATGGCACCGGCACCAGTTTGGGCGATCCGATTGAAGTTCGCGCCATCAACAGCGTCTTTGCCACCTCCCATAGCAAAGATAACCCGGTTCACATCGGTTCGGTCAAAGGCAACATTGGTCATACCGAAGCTGCCGCCGGGATCATGGGCGTGGTTAAAGCCGCACTGCAAATTCAAAGCGACGAGCTGTTCCCGCACATTGGCATGAACACGCCGTCCAAACGCATTCCCTGGTCGGAATACATCGTTAACGTACCGACGGAGAACACCAAGTGGCAGGCTCCTGTCCGCCGCTCACTGGTCAACTCTTTCGGTTTTGCCGGTACAATCTCTTCCGTGGTACTAGAGCAGGCCCCGGCCTTCCAAAGAACCGAGGTCAAATCCGACGGTCAAGTGCCTACCGTACTGACCTTGAGCGCCAAGAGCAAAAACGCCCTGGCAGGCACCGTCGTCGAATTGAAAAACCATCTCCAGGCCAATCCGGAGCGAGCCCTGGCTGATGTCGCCAACGCCACCCATGTGCGCAGCCATTTCAATCACCGACTGGCATACTACAGCGACAGCAACGACCCGGCCAAAGCCATTGAATGGCTGGAAAACCAGCAAAAAAAGTTGCAAAACGAAAAGTCCGCCGGCAACAGCATCGAAAAACTGGCCTTCCTGTTTACTGGTCAGGGGTCACAATATGTCGGCATGGGCAAAGGCTACTACGACAATAGCCCAATCTACCGTGAAGCGGTCAATCTGTGTAATAGCATGTTCAAGCAGCACCTTGAGGTCTACATCAAGGACATCATGTTCGGCGAAGTCGTCGATGCAGAACAGTTGCTCGATCAAACCCAATACACCCAGGCAGCATTGTTCGTAGTGGAATATGCCATGTACCGCTACTGGCTGGCGCTGGGCCTCAAGCCAAGCTGCCTGATCGGTCACAGCATTGGTGAAATTGTCGCCGCTTGCCTTGCCGGTGTATTCAGCCTCGAAGATGCCATTCACCTGGTCGCTAGCCGTGGTCGGCTGATGCAGTCGGTCACCGCCGAAGGCGGCATGCTGGCAGTCAAAATCGACCGGGAAAAGGCCGCCGGCTATCTGCAAGACTATAGCCAATTAGGTTTTGCCGCGCTTAACAGCCCCTGCCAGTGCGTGATCTCTGGTGAAGCCCAAGAGCTGGAAAATCTCAAAGCTGAGCTGGAGCACGCCGGAATCGAAGCCACCCAGCTGGCCGTATCCCATGCCTTCCATTCCCGTCAGATGGCAACCATTTACGACCAGTTCCGCGCCGCCATCAGTAATATTCGCTTTAACGAGCCGGAAATCACCCTGATCTCCAACGTCAGCGGTAAAGTCGCCAAGTTCAGTGACATCGGCAGCGTGGAGTACTGGGTGCGCCACATTGGTGAGCCGGTTCGTTTTGCCGACGGCATCAAGGCACTGGCCGAGCGCGGCGAGCACTTGTGCCTGGAGGTCGGGCCGGCCCGTGCGCTGTGCAGCCTCGGTCGTCAAACCGCACCGGACATGGTTTGGGTCAACAGCATGGCCAAGCGCAGCGATAATCAAGACAGCCTCGGTTACGCCATCGTCAGCCTGTACCAGCATGGTGTCGATTTCGACTGGCAGGCGTTTGTCAAGCATCAGGCATTCAATAAAGTTGAGCTGCCGTTTTACGCCTTTGATCGCAAACACCACTGGATGACACTCAACCCACGCTACCGTTTCCGCTTCGGTAATGATCAGGCAGCCCAGGGTCATCCGCTGTTGGGTCAGCTCAAGGGTGACCGCAATGCCGAGCAGTTCCACTATGCCTGCGAACTCAATGCCAACAACCCGGCATACTTGGTCGATCACAAGGTCAACGGTCAGGTAGTATTCCCAGGTGCTGGTTATATCGAAACCCTGATCGCTGCACAAGTGGATATTTTTGGTGAAACTGGCGGTGATATCAGCAACGTGGTCATTTATGAGCCACTATATTTGACTGACGACAACATCGAATACCGCATCGAGTGTCGCAAACTCAGCGACAGCGCTTATGAAGTGGCGCTGGTTAGCCGCATCAAAACAGGTGCGGACAATATCGACAAGCGTCACGCATCGGCGGTGATCCACGCCGCAACCGATGAGCAGGACAAAGCCCTTGATTTGGCCGCAGTCAACGGCGAAGGTCTCGACCAATTGTCTACGGCGGACGAGCTCTATCCGCAATTCGAACAGATTGGCCTGAGCTACGGCGATCACTTCCAGCGCTTGCAGAAAATCCAGGCCAACGGCGAATCTCTGGCGTTGTCGCAATTGGAGTCTGGTCACAACCCTGGCGAGTATGTTACCGCCAGCCTGCTGGACTGTGCCATGCAATCACTGGCCACCATAGTCGACGACGACAAAACCTACTTGCCGGTCGGTTTTGACAAAGTCTGTTTCTACAAGCAGCCGCGCGGCAAACTCAGCGCTGTACTGCAAAAAACCTCACGGGAAAACGTCGATCTGTCCGCCGATTTGCTGATCCGAGACGGCGAGCGGGCCGTGTGCGTGGTTCGTGGTCTGCAATTAAAGGCAGTTAAGGCCAAAGCCGCTGAGGTGCGTCAGCTGTTCCACACCGTGGAGTGGAAAAAACGCTCCATCGTCGCCAGCAACGATCAGGCAGAAAATACCCTGTTGTTGCTCGGCGCCGGAGCATCTCTTGTCGATACCCTGGGACAACAGGCCGACGAAAACACTTACATTATCCCGGCGAGCAACCTTGAACAGGGCAAAAACGAATTCGCGGCCAATACTGCGATCAACCATGTGGTTTATTTTTCCTCGCAAATTAATGATTTCGGGCGCATTTACAGTGAGCTCCTGGATTTGGTCAGGTTCTTGGACAGCCCGGCCCATCAAGGCCACAACCTGCGACTGTGGCTGGTGAGCGAAATGAGCCAGGTGGTATTGTCCGACGATCAGCCGGGCAATACCCCGGTCTGTGCGTCACTGTGGGGCTTCGGCCACACCTTGCTCAACGAGCATCCACGTTGGCAGACCACCTTGCTCGACCTGCCGCTTTTGCAAAACCCGGACGTCGCGCAAGATCTGCTTAGCGAAATTGTCGCCAGCAGAAAAAGCGCTGAATATCAGGTTGCCTACCGTGACGGCCAGCGCTACGTGCGCTACGGATTAGGCCTAGATGACGCCACATCGAAACACGACAACTTCGAACTTCAAGTAACCGAATATGGCCTGTTTGAAAACGTCAAATCGGTGGCAATTGAAAGCCTTGCCCCGGGCAAAGGCGAAGTCGAGATTGAGATCCGCGCCGCCGGACTGAACTTCAAGGATGTGCTCAACGCACTGGGTCTTTTGAAACTGCATGCCGAAGAGCATCAAATCGAATACGTCAAATTGCCGCTTGGTTTCGAAGGTGCCGGTGTGGTTGTAGCCGCAGGCGAAGACTGCAATTTCGAGGTTGGCGACAAAGTTATGCTTAGTCACCTCGGTTGCTTCCAAAAACGCCTTACCGTCACCCAGGATGTGGTGGTCAAAATGCCGTCGAATCTGGGCTATTCCGAAGCAGCGGCTTGTCCGACAGCTTACATCACTTCACACTACGCTCTGCACACCCTGGCCCAAATCAAGGCTGGTGACAAAGTGCTGATCCACAGCGCCGCCGGTGGTGTTGGTCAGGCAGCGGTGCAACTTGCTAAGGCCGTCGGGGCAAAGATTTACGCAACCGCCAGTCCACGCAAGTGGCCGATGCTGCGTGCCCAGGGTATTGAGCATTTGATGAACTCCCGAAACCTCGACTTCAGTCAACAAATACTGGGGAAAACCGGCGGTCGCGGTGTCGACATTATCCTCAATAGCCTGAACAAAGACTACATCCGTGCCGGCCTCGACTGTATGGCCGACGACGGTCGTTTTGTCGAGCTGGGCAAAATCGGTATCTGGACACCTGAGCAGGTGGCCGAGTACAAAGCTGGTGTCACTTATTTCAATTTCGATTTGAGCGAATTACCTACCGCCGAACTTAACCGCGTCAATAAGGAAATCCTAACTGACGTGGCGGAAAAACTCAGCAATAACCGCTACTTGCCACTGCCCACCACCGAGTATGCCCTGGATGAAGTGGAAGAAGCCTTCTCCGTACTCAGTCGCGGCGCCAACAAAGGCAAGCTGGTGATCAAGTTGAGCCAAGATGAGCAACCGACTGAGCCTGTCACCATCAATAGTGATCAGGTTTACCTCATTACCGGTGGTTACGGTGCTCTCGGTCAGGCGTTGGCACAAAAGCTGATAGAACTGGGTGCCGAACACATCGCTCTGGTCGGCCGCAACGTTGTGGCACAAAGCATATTGAATCAAATCAAGGCAGACAGTAACGCCACTTTGTATCCGCTTATAGCCGACATATCCGACAGCGCCGCCTGTGAGCAGCTGTTTGCCGAACTCAAGGCGCTGGGCCGCCCTGTCGGCGGCTTGTTCCACACCGCAGGTGTGCTAGCAGACGCTCCGGTCAAAGACCTAACAACAGACAGCTTCGACAAAGTTTGTGCCGCCAAGATCGCCGGTACCGACAATCTGTTGGCCGGACTGGATGCACTGCAAAGCGACGCCTTCTTCGTCGGCTTCTCTTCTATTGCCTCCATTCTCGGCTCGATAAGCCAGGCTAACTATGCCGCTGCCAACGCTTACATCGACTACCGTATGGCAACAGCGCAGCAGGCCGGTCGTCGCAGCCTCAGTATCAATTGGGGTCCGTGGGCCGACATTGGTATGGCCGCCGGGCTATCCGATACCCTGATCCGCTCGCTGGAGAAAAAAGGCATGTTTATGCTGAAGCCGAAACAGGCCCTGCGCGGATTGTGCAGGGCACTGGCGACGGGGCTGAACCAGATCACCATCTGTGAATTTGACTGGGATGCCTACACCCATTCATTGCCAGTGGGCAATGCCATGTTCAGTCAGTTGTCGTTTGCCTCAAGCGGCAACAAGCGTGCTCAGCTCGCTCTGGGCGAGCTGGCTGAAGTGGGGAAAGCCGAGCGCATGGAACAGTTGTTGCATTTTGTCCGCGCCAGCATCGCCCAGGTGCTGCACTACGACGATGTCGACGATGTTGGAGTCGATGCGCGATTTGCCGATCTGGGTCTCGACTCGTTGGTTGCCGTCGAGTTGAAAAGCGCAATGGAGCTGGCGCTCAAACTGCCATTGATGACCTCACTGGTGTTTGACTATCCGACTATTTCTGCATTGACCGACTTCCTTTACTCGCAATTGTGGCCTCAAACCGAAGTCGACAGTGAAAAAGACGACATGGCGCAGATACAGGCGATGTCCGACGAGGATATAGATGCAGAACTGGTGGCATTGATACAGTAAAGGAACGTGCACGTTCCTAAGCAACCCCGGAAACAGGCAGCGCCAGCCGTTGCCTGTTCTTTTGCTGCACAAATATTAAGGATATAAAAATATGGCAACGGTTGCGCCACAACGTATCAAAGAGCTTAATCAAATCGCCAAAGATTTTTACAGCAAATTCTTTGCGGTTAAAATCTCGTTTCGGCTGCGCTTTATGTATTGGGTTTACTATCTCCTTTTGGCCCACAAAGGCACCCTAATCGAATCGAGCGAAAAGGATGCCCAATACAAGGATGGCAAACTTAAGCGTGGTTATGACAAATACCACAAAAAAATCACCAACTATATCAACAAGCACTATCCGCGCATAGAAAGCTATATAGAAGTGCCGACCTTTCACGCCGGTGAAATCAGCGATGAGGAAGTCCAGATCCTGATGGACCTGCGGATCCCTTTCATGATCAAAGGCGGTACCAAAAAGCTCAAGATGATGGATTGGGATCTCGAGTTCTTTGCTGGTAATTTCGGTGATTGCGAGCTGCCGGTCAACACCGCACAGGACAAACCCAATGCCGACGTCAACAAATCAAACCGTGGCACCAATTACTACGACTTCAAAATCAGCACCGTCAGCGAATTGGTTGAATCGATTAATAACGGCGGTAACTTGCGTTCCATTGCCGTGGAAGACGTGATGCACCAGCACGACGGCCGCTTGATCGAAGACCTCGACATCCCGATGTTCGAGCGTATGACCGGCTGGGTCAACAACGTCAACCACCGCCTCAAGTCCAAGCTGATGGTTGGCAAAATCGCTTCCAAGCAACTGTTTTTGCAACCCAAATACGCCTACACCATCTGGCACTGCGAACCGGGCGACAACTTCTTCCTGCTGCAATCCGGGCAAAAACGCTGGACCTTGGCGCACCCTTACCACAGTGCGGCGTTCAATCCCCTGGTGAAAACCAACACCACCTATCACGGCAGCCCCATTGACCGACGCGAAGACAACAGCGTCCAGGACAAACGCGGTAACGAAGCCTACACACGCATTCCGAAACTGCAAATGACCACGGAGTCCGGTGACATCCTGCGGCTGCCCAACTACTGGTGGCATACCGTAGAGACCTTCGCCGATCACCACGCCATCGCAGTCACCTTGCGCGCCGCCTGTCTGCCCAACCTGACCAGTGGTGGCTATCTCGCGATGCGATTGTTGGACAAAGACTATCACGAGATGGTCAAGCGGCTGAAAAACGGCGGCCGCATTACCGACCGCGATATCAATCTCAAGATTTTCTCCTATCTGGACAAGACCAAAAATCAATTTTAAATCAAGTGTGACATGAACCAGTACATTGAATACCTGAGCGGCCTGAGTGCCAAGCAGCTGACCCTGATGCTAGCCAAGCAAAAGCTGGCTGATACTGCGCCGCTGGCGGTGCTTGGCTCCGGCTGCCGTTTCCCCGGTGGAGTTGACAGCATCGACCGGCTGTGGCAGAGCCTGCTTGAAGGCGAAGTCCACACCGGGCATTATCCCATCGGCCCGCCGGGGGTTGATGGGCAGCCCCGCTGGCAGCCGGATAAGCTCAGCACCAGTAGCGCCTTGACCACAGGCGCATACCTCACCGACCTCGACCAGTCTGCCAACCCCTTGGGGCTGGACGAAGAAGAGTTGTTGTATATGGATCCGCAGCAGCGGTTGTTGCTCGATTGCACCCTCGACGCGTTGCACCAGGCGGGACTGGCGTGTGACGTGCTGCGTGGCCAAAAAGTTGGCGTGTTCGTCGGTATCTCCGCTGCCGAATATCTCTACGCCTCGCTGAACAACGGTCTGGACGACGAGCATCTGTCGCCCTTCATGGGCACTGGCACTGCGCTTTCCGCCGCCCCAGGCCGCATTGCCATGCTGCTCGAAAGCGAAGGCCCGGCAATGGTGGTGGATAGCGCCTGCTCCTCTGCCATCTGCGCCCTGCATCAGGCAAAGCAGGCGCTGCGCAGTGGCGAGTGCGACTGGGCGGTAGTCGGGGCGAGCCACTTGTTGCTCTCGCCCTACACCGCCATGGTGTTCGATAAGGCCAACATGCTGTCGAAACAAGGTGTCGCCCGGGTGTTTGATGCTCAGGCCGATGGCCATGTGCGCGGCGAAGGTGCGGGCGTTATCCTGCTGACCCGCAAAGAGGTGATGCAGACTCATGGGTTGTCGCCGTTGGCGTGGGTGCGTGGCACCGCCGTCCACCAACAAGGGTGGCGTCCGGCGATGTCGGTGTCTACCGGCGGCAGCCAGCAGCAAGTGATCAGACAGGCGTTGCAAGATGCCGACCTCACGGCGGAAGACATCTACTACGTCGAGGCGCAAGCCACCGGTGCGAAGCTTGGCGCGCAAGTTGAGATTGAAAACCTGCGCGCCGCCTACCGGCGCGAAGCGCCGCTGTACGTCAGCTCCGCCAAGGCCAATTTCGGCCACCTCGAACCGGCTTCCGGGATGCTCAGCCTGCTTAAAGCTATCGCCGTCATGCGCCATCGCACCGTCCCGGCCCAGGTCAACCTCGAGCGGCTGGCGGACGAGATAAGTACAGGCAAGGGCCACTTGATAATCGCTACCGAGCATGTCGCCCTGCCTGCAGATACCCCGCTGTATTGCGGCATCAGCAGCTTCGGCTTTACTGGCACCAACACCCATGCGGTACTGGCTTCCGGTGAATCCGATGCCGGTAACCCACAGCCTCGGGCCGCCGACGCCAAGAGTAGCGTGTGGCCGAAGCACAACCTCTGGCGTTAAAGGGTCATGGTATTTTATTCACAACTGAACACCTTGGATCAGACCCTGCCGTTTCAGGCTAAACGTCAAGCCGACAAACTGGCGCTGATCACCCCCAAAGGTGGCCTCACTTACGGCCAATTCGACAAGCGCACCGATCAAGCCGCTCGTGGCCTGCTCTCTTTGGGTCTCGGCCAGCGCACCCGGGTCGCCTACCTTGGTCAGGAGTGTGGCCAGTATTTTGAACTGATCTTCGCCTGTGCCAAGAGCCAGCATGTCATCGTACCCATTAATTGGCGTTTGACCGTCGATGAAGTCACCCACATTTTGGTTGACTCCAGCGCTGCTGTACTGGTGGTGGACAAGGCCCAGGAAGAATTGGTGGAAAGAATTCGCCCGCAACTGAGCGAATTACGTCACATCTTCTGGCTCAACGACGATGAAAACGAATGTCGTTACGACGACTGGATTGAACTGTTTCCCGGCGAGAACACCGGCATGGAAGCCGACGAAAACGATCCTGTCATCCAGCTTTACACCAGCGGCACTACCGGCCTGCCCAAAGGTGTGGTACTGGCCCACCGCAGCTTCTTCCAGGTACGCAATGCGTTGCACCGCGAAGGTTTCGACTGGATCGACTGGAAGGAAGATGACGTTGCCTTTATCGGTATTCCCGGCTTTCACATCGGCGGTTTGTGGTGGTCCACCCAGGCTTTTAATGCCGGGGTGACCTGCGTCTCCATTCCTATTTTCAACTCACAGTTGGCGGTGCAGCTGATCGAACAGCTCAAAATTACCACCATGTGTGTGGTTCCTGCGATGATCCAAATGATGGTGAGTGAAAAAGATCTTAGCGAAAAAACCTTCGCCTCATTGCGCAAGGTGGTTTATGGCGGCTCCCCGATTGCTGAGATCCTGTTGCAAAAAGGCATAGACATGATGCAGGCCGACTTTGCCCAGATTTACGGCCTCACTGAGACTGGTAACACCGCCGTTTGCCTGCCGCCTTATGCCCATAAAGACGGCGCCAAACGGTTAAAAGCCGCCGGACGCCCCTACCCAGGTTTCAAGCTCAAAGTTATCAACATTGACGGCATCGAGCTGCCACCGGGCGAGATCGGTGAAGTGTGCATTTACACTCCGTCACGCATGCTTGAATACTGGAATCTGCCCGACGCCACTGCCGAGACCCTAGTGGACGACTGGATTTATACCGGTGACGCCGGATACCTGGACGAAGCAGGTTTTTTGTTTATCTGTGACCGATTAAAAGATACAATCATTGTTGCTGGAGAGAACGTCTACCCTGCCGAGATTGAAAATGTCCTGTGCAAATGTCCAGGCGTCAAGGAAGCCGCTGTGGTCGGTATCCCTGATGATCGCTGGGGTGAAGCCATTCTGGCCTGTCTGGTGTTTGAGCTCGGCAGCGGCATCGGCTTCAGGGAAGTGGTTGAATTTTTGAAAGGCAGAATCGCCGATTTCAAAATTCCGACCCGGTTCGAGCAAAAAGACGAGATCCCGCGAAACGCTAGCGGCAAGATCCTGCGCCGGGTATTGCGCGAGGAATACTGGGTCGGACGCGAACGCATGGTTAACTAATTATCGTTGGGCAGTCGGGCAATAGTCATCCCCAGCCATTGCTCGGGGAAGCATGATTCTACTACTGTTGTTTTTTTCAGGTCAAACAACGCCCTGTGAAATGGCAGCACTTCCATGTGCTGCGTTTGTGCAACATTTCCTGTAGGAAAGTTACTGAGAATAACAACATGAGTATAATCATCAAAACCGTCAGAACAGCCATTTCCGTGTTAAGTGTGGTTTCACCCCACACAGCGGTATCCCTGACTTTCAAACTGTTTTGCACCCCTGCCGGACGCGCCACTGTGCGTGCCCGTGAAAAAGCCATGGTAGAGCGTGCCGACACCAGTCATATCGACTTTAATGGTGACAAGGTTTGTGTCTACAGCTGGGGCGACCTCAAGTGTCCGGTACTGATGGTCCATGGTTGGGAATCTCGCGGCTCTCGTTTTGCCGCCATCATCGAACAATTGTTGCAGCAGGGCTATAGCCCTGTGACTTTCGATATGCCCGGTCACGGTGATTCCGGCGGCAAAATGACCACCATATTGGAGTGCAACGAGATCTGCAACATGTTGCAGCAAAAATACGGCGTCTTCGAAGCCGTTATCGCTCATTCTTTCGGCGTGCCGTGTATCTTCTACGCCATTAAAGACGCCTTGCGGACCAAAAAGATCGTCACTATCGGCGGCTTGGCGGAGTTCTCCTACCTGATTGAAGAGTTCGGCCGGCTGCTGGGATTGAATCAGAGGATCCAGGACGGCCTGAAGCGAAAGGTCGAAGGCCTGTTCCCCTCGGTTACCGATATCTGGGATACCTTCTCGGTCACCTACCAGCCCGAGCGGGTTAAACTGCCCATGTTGATAATCCATGACACCGATGACGACGTGGTCCAGGTTACCCAGGCGAAAAAAATTGTCGCCAGCTATGGCGATCAAGCCTACTACCACGAAACCTCCGGATACGGTCACAAGCGCATCCTTCACCAAAGCGAAGTGGTACAACGCATCGCTGAATTTATGGGATAACCAATACACTCAACCACTATGCACTTTCAGTGCATAGTGGTTGAGTCTCCGGTTTTTCCCGAGCGCTTATTGCCGTGAAATCTCGAGAGATATGCCCCCATGTCTGCTCACCAAGGTGCTGCTCAATGAACGCCTGATGTACCCGTTCGGGTAAGCGACTTTTGGCAAATTCATCAAAGGCTCTGGAGAAGGTGGATTCGCTGGGTACCTCCTCTCTACGCTCCCATCCGCAAAGACGGCGGATTGCTGGGTCGCTTTCCAGTCGATCCAGCAGCATACGTGTCGTCGACATGTTGTAGAGCATTTTGGTAACAAAGGCACGTGCAATGGCAACCCGGTCTTCAAGGGGGCGTCCAGGATATCTGCCTGTGCAGGGAAGATGTTCCTCTAACCTGGCAACTTCCAGCACGTTAATGAGCTGCTTTTGCTTTGCCGTCAGTTCACCGAGTTCATCCCGTATCATGGGTAATAGGAAGCCTTGTATATGCTGCCATGTGTGGGATAATATTTCTCGTGCCATGATTCATGGAGGCGGGTGCTGCCTTGCAATGATGTACTCAACCTAAAGCCATGGCCCCGTACTGGTCGATGCGATCCCAGAATTGTTTCCATCTATCTTTTGTTAATACCAATGATCGCAAACTTAAAACCGTTTTCAATCCTTTGTCTTTCCATCTCATGCCTGAACGACACAACCGCTGCTTTATTAGTACCTTACCACTGAAATCTTGAACAAAAATACAAAGAAATTTTCATGCAGCGTCAGTACAGAGGGATGGCACAACGATATATTCGCGTATTTTTAGCGCAGCAATCAAGGATCCGGCGTCCTATCTTCTTGATCAGTCCGTGGATCCGTAATCGTTTGAGAAAATAGGAAGACTGACTGGGGGATAGATCGGAAATATGAGCTCGAAGATCGGCTGCACGGAAACCACTGACCGACCATTCGCCCCGCCCTATAGTGAGAAAGAGTTGATAATCCTTTTTCTGGAACAGGTTGAAGCTGCGGAATGAGCGACCCTGATCCTTGGCTGGGCTGGACATTTTATCGATGTCCTTGAACCCTGCGCTGGGATTATCGATCTCCGCCATGTAGACGAGGTAGCGTTCGTTGGCGGCATTCATCAGCTTGCGCAGATCCCGCAAGCTGTAGATGTTTTTGCGTAGTGGGGCCAGTTTTCACTGTTGCCCGCCGTCACGCTGTTCCACCCATCGGTGGATCTTGAAAAACGAGGCATCGTTGGTTGTGCATTCGACACGCGCCATGATGCCGGCTTTATCGTAGAGATTAATGCTGGTCGGCCCCATTTGGTGCCGGATGCGTGTACCCTGGATACGGGTACTGAAATCATTGCCGACCTCACCTTGATAGGCGGTCGTCAGTTTACGGCCAAGGAAAGTGGCCACATTGTCTGTTTTAACAGTCTGTACCGCAGTGCGGATGATGGATTCATAGAGTGGCTGGAATTCGGCTTGTTGGTGAAAAATGACATCGGTGGCGAACTCCACCTGCATGAAGCTCCAATGGTAGCCGGAGCGGAAGCGTTGATGTAGCGGGCAGAACTGCTTGGCCCATCGATTCAGCCGTCGGTGCAATTGTTTGGCGTCCAGGCGGTCGGCAAAGACCTGGGCCCGCTTGGGATCGGCGATGAAGAGAAAAGCATTATCGGTCATCTTGAAGGGGATGCCGGCTTTTTCCAGACGACGTGCCAGCCAGTTATGGCCGTTGAAATAGACTTGCAGGCGAAACGACGCCCAGGTGGGCACCCGAATGTAACAGAGCCCAAAGGACTCATCGATGAAGTAGAAGTAGTAATGAAGGCATTTGCTGGCGGTGGGTTTCAGGGTGGTATAGTCCTTTTTATTGTCATACCAGGGGCGATAGGCAGTGCAGGCTCCATTGGCGGAGAAGATGTGGACCAATCCGGGATGGTCGCCCCGTTCGGCAATGATCGCCTTGATCCGGTCTTCCTTGTGAAAGGCCTTGTGGCGACGGATGAATTCGATCTCAATACCTGCCTTGACGGCAAGTTGCTCAGTGTGGTGGCGCAACTCATCCCGCAGGGGTTCTGCCCATCGGGGGTAGTCGAACAGCCGGATCTTGTGGTAACTGAGGTAGCCTGCCATGGCGCCCGCATAACCGATATCGGGAAGGGTGCCGGTGATGACAACACGATCAAAGCAGGAAAGTGTGCCGGAAATCTTGTTCCGGTGGCGTTCGACGAATGGATTCATGATGGCTATCCCTGGTTCTTGTGACTTAAGATAAGGGTAGTTGATCCAACGAATTTTGGTTCCGGCTATGCCGGGTTAGGTATAGGGCTTTATCAACTGAGTTGAGCGATGATAATTCCACCAAATGAAGTGCATCTATGGTGCGTTTACGATGAGGAGATTTTTGCATCAGAGCTCTTATCCAAATACCACAACCTGCTAAACAGCGAAGAAAAAGAACAGCAAAAGCGATTTCATTTTTCACAACACAGGCACCAATACCTGATCACAAGAGCATTGGTCCGCACTGTACTTTCACGCTACCTTCCGAGCATACGTCCGGATGAGCTACAATTTAAAAAGAATACCTATGGTAAGCCATTTGTAAGTAATTCGGCACTATTATTTCCGTTAGAGTTTAATATTTCGCACTCAGAAAAAATGATTATATTAGCTGTTACTAATGTAGTTAAGGTGGGTGTGGATGTGGAGTACATGGCCCGCGACGGAAATGCTGTCTCGATTGTTGATCGTTTTTTTTCACCCCGAGAGATCAGCGAACTGAAATCTCTTGAGCAGGACCAGCAGGGCGATCGTTTTTTTGACCTGTGGACACTGAAGGAAGCCTATATCAAAGCAAGAAGCATGGGCTTGTCTATCCCGCTGGATAAATTTAGCTATAGCTTTACCGAAGACGATACAATAAAAATATTTTTTGATAGAGAGCATATCATTGACAACCCCGATCACTGGCATTTTTGGCAAGTTAAACCAAATGAAACACATAAAATCTCCATAGCCTTAACAGATGAGAATATTGAAAAACACGAGTGTGCATTGGAAATAAGAGAAACAGTGCCACTAGCAACCACTAGAGTTGTAAATTATTCAATAATCAGGACTGGATAACCCAGTGTCAATACCACTCCAAACCATTCACAGGGAGTGTTAGAAATTCAGCCTCGTCAGAAAAATTCGTGGGCAGTTTCTGGCATGGGTAAAGCCTCAAGCGCATGATACAAAGCAATTTCAGCGGCATGGTAAGTCCGAAAGTTACTTCAGTGGAATGTTCACCCCGCTCGGCAAGATAAGTAGTCCCTTATCATCCCCGCCGATGCTAAAATCATGCGATTCAACATCCGAACCGACTCAGACACACCGAGGTAGCCATGGCAGGACACAGTAAATGGGCCAACATCCGCCACCGCAAGGGTGCGCAGGACGCCAAACGTGGCAAGCTGTTCACCAAGCTGATCCGCGAGATTACCGTCGCGGCGAAGATGGGCGAGCCCGATTCCAGCGCCAATCCGCGCCTGCGTTCGGCCATCGACGCGGCCCTGTCCAACAACATGCCCAAGGACACCATCGAGCGCGCCGTGAAGCGCGGCGCCGGCGCCGGCGAGGGTGAGAATTACGACGAGATCCGCTATGAGGGCTACGGCCCGGCGGGTGTCGCGGTGATGGTGGAATGCCTCACCGACAACCGCAACCGCACCGTCTCCGAGGTGCGCCACGCCTTCAGCAAGAGTGGCGGCAATCTGGGCACCGATGGCTCGGTGTCCTACCTGTTCACCAAGCTGGGCGTGCTCAACTACCCGCCCGGCAGTGACGAGGACGCCATCATGGAGGCCGCACTGGAGGCCGGCGCCGATGACGTGGTGGTCAATGACGACGGCTCCATCGACGTGCTCACCGCGTGGGAGGAACTGGTCAATGTCAAGGAGGCGATGATCGCAGCGGGTTTTGAGCCGGCCAATGCCGAAGTCACCATGCAGGCCTCCACCTCGGTGGAGCTGGGCGTGGATGACGCCGAAAAGGTCATGCGTCTGGTGGACTTGCTGGAAGACCTCGACGATGTGCAGAAGGTCTACAGCAACGCCGATTTTTCCGACGAGGTGATGGCGCAGTTGTGATGATGGCATTCACCCCCTCACCCCGGCCCTCTCCCCCAAGGAGGGCGAGGGAGCAGTCCGTGGCTCAGGAAGTACTTTGCTTTTATCTCCCTCTCCCTTCCGGGGAGAGGGTTGGGGTGAGGGGGCAGAACCCCGCACCGACCCTCGTTTCTCTATCGTGATCCGCATCCTCGGCATCGACCCCGGCTCACGCTTCACTGGCTTCGGCATCATCGAGAGCGATGGCCGCAGCGCCCGCTACATCACCAGTGGCTGCGTGCGCGTAACGGGCGAGACCTGGGCCGAGCGGCTCGGCGTTATTTTTAATTCCATTAGTGAGCTGGTCGATACGCATCAGCCGCAGGAAATGGCCATCGAACGGGTCTTCATGCACCGCAACGCCGACTCCGCCCTCAAGCTGGGCCAGGCGCGCGGCGCCGCCATCTGCGCCGTCATCACCCGCGACGTGCCGGTGCACGAATACAGCCCGACGCAG